>JAUVZH010000404.1 GCA_030602675.1 Candidatus Heimdallarchaeota archaeon
TAATGACGGAGAAATGGAGATTCTAGTAGGTTGTCGAGATTTTAGATTATATTGCTTAAATCACACAGGTGGAAAAGAATGGCATTATACAACAGGTCCTGATGTTAATTCTTCTCCAGCAATTGCTGATTTAGATAATGACGATTTTTCAGAAATTATTGTTGGGTCACTTAATTACAGAATATATTGTATAAATGCTACTGGTTTTCTTGTTTGGGATTATCCTACATCAGCTTTGGTTCATTCTTCTCCAGTAGTAGCAGACATTGATAACGATGGAATATTTGAAGTAATAGTTGGTTCGTATGATTTCAAACTTTACTGTCTAGGTTTAACTGGAGTTAGTTCTTCAGGAGAAGCTCCTTGGTATTGTTTCAGAGGATCAGTCTTTCATACAGGACAAATGGATAGTGACAGTGATTATATGGATGATTTAACAGAAGAATTCTATAATACAGACCCACGTGATGCTGATTCTGATGATGATGGCTTACTCGATGGAGAAGAAATTCTAACTTATGGTACAGACCCTTTTGATGATGATTGTGATGATGATGGGTTGCTTGATGGTGGAGAAATTTTATATGGGTGCGATCCTTTTGATCCAGATTCCGATGATGATGAGTTGTTAGATGGTGAAGAAGTACTAATTGGAACAGATCCTACAAAAAGAGATACAGATGATGATGGTTATTCAGATTTTATTGAGATCATCTCTGGAACGGACCCAACTGATCCTAACAGTTATCCTGGTTACACACCTCCTCCAGAAACTATTACTTTGCCACCTGAGACAATTATTCAAAACCAAACTGTTACACAAAATCAAACAATTACTGTAGAAGGTGGTATAATAATCACCTCAAGTATAGTTGCTGGAGTAACTACCTTTGTAGTAATTGCAATAGTTAGAAGAAGAAAAAGAAGCTAAACTTCTGATTAGATAAGAGACTAATACAAATCTCTTCTAATCTCTTTTTTTCATTTTTTCTCATTTAGAAGTTTGTATATCCTAGTGTATTTTTTCAGTTGGGCAAAAAGAAGTAGTGCGAGTTTGACAGTGTTATTTTTCTATTACAATCTATTTTTTTCTTGTGTGAATGAAATTTGTCTTATTGCAGAATTATGCTAAGAATTAAAACAACATTGTAATTGTCACTATTTATTGGAGTGATTGTTTTTGAGTTCTAACACAAATTATGGTATTTATATTGCTAATTTTGGTCATAAATGGACTGTGGATTCAGTTGTGGAGCTTGCAAAGGAAGCAGAAAAAGCTGGTTGGGATGGGTTCTTTTTATGGGATCATCTCTATGCAGCTGATATGCCTGATGCAAATGTTCTGGATCCATTTATTGTTTTAGCAGCAATAGCAAGTCAAACGAAGAAGATACGTATTGGTACCACTGTGACACCATTACCAAGAAGGCAACCTTGGCAAATTGCTAGAGAAACTGCTACCTTGGATCATTTGTCAAATGGACGACTAATCTTGGGAGTAGGTTTAGGTGGTGATTCAGTAAATGAATTTGCTGCTTTTGGTATGGAAAGTAATGATAAAATTCGTGGAGAAATGCTTGATGAAAGTTTGGACATTCTTCAAGGTTTATGGTCTGGTGAGAAATTTGCTTACAACGGGAAACATTATCAAATTAAAGAAACACAATTCCTCCCCGCTACTGTTCAAAAGCCAACAATACCAATTTGGGTGGGTGGCAATTGGCCAAACAAAAAACCCTTTAGAAGAGCAGCAAAGTATCAAGGGGTGTTCCCCTTACTAGCTAACTCTTGGGATGGTCTACAAACAAAAGATTACCAAGATATTTTAACCTATATTAAGAAATATCAGCAACAGCAAAACAAATCATTTGATGTTGTTTTTATGACTAACTTCTTTTATTGGGACAAGGAAAACAAATTCGATAAGATGATTAGTGATTATTCATCCATTGGTGTCAACTGGTTTGTTCACTGTTTTCATCCCTGGGAAGGTGATTTTGATACTTTTAAACAACTAGTTAAAAATTCACCATGGAAGTAATTCATACTTATTTCTATTTTCTTGTGTGAGTTAAAACTACTTTTTTATTGAAATTATTCAGTTATACACAGAAATTAACGTTTTTACTCTGTTAAGGAAAATGTCGAATATTTTTTCCATTAGAACCATTTTTTCTTCTTCTAATAAACAGGAATCAATTTCTGCTATGTAATTAGTCGAGCACAAGTTTGACCGACGGTCTTATCACGGAGGGTTTTTCTCTTCCGTTCATTGACCTTTCGTAGGTGGTTTGTATAACCTCGTGTAATTTTTCAGTTGGGCAAGAAGTAGTGCGAGTTTGAAGCTGTTTTTTCTCATTTTTTCTCCGAAAAGTAAATTAATTTTGAAATGCTTGGATATAGTACATTTCGGGGTAGGTGATATTTGAAATTTTCAAAAATGAATTTAATGATTATTTTTCTATTAGTGGCAACTGTTTTTATTAAACCAATGAACATTGAAGCGAATAAAGAAGAAATAACGAATTATACTATTAAGCAAATACAAGCTATTGGTGTGTATGAAAAATGGAACTATACAACAGCTGGTGCTATAGATGGTTCACCAGTTATTGCTGATCTTGATGCTTCCGGTACAATGGAAATTTTGGTAGGTTCAGGTGATGGAAAACTCTACTGTTTTGATCATACTGGAAATGTATTATGGACTTTCACTACAGGAAGTGCTGTTTTTTCCTCTCCTGCTGTAGCAGATATTGACAATGATGGATTTCTAGAAATTCTAGTAGGATCATATGATTACAATGTTTATTGCATAAGCCATATCGGTAATCTAGAGTGGAATTATACCACAGATGGTGCTGTTTATTCCTCTCCAACAATTGCAGATCTCGATGGTGATGGTACTTTCGAGGTGGTTGTAGGATCAAATGATAACAACATCTACTGTTTAAGTCATACTGGAACCAAAGAATGGAACTATACAGCAGGCAATTGGTTCAAAGGTTCACCTGGAGTGGCAGATCTCGATGATGATGGAACACTAGAAGTGCTAGCTCCGTCATATGATGGTAGGTTGTATTGTCTTAGCCATACAGGAATCCAAGAATGGAATTTTACAACTGGAGCAGGACTATTCTCTTCCCCAGCAATTGCTGATATCGATGCAGATGGCACACAAGAAATATTGGTTGGTTCACGAGATAACAGATTATATTGCTTAAATCATACTGGAGGAAGTGAATGGACTTTTATGACTGGTTCTT
>JAUVZH010000378.1 GCA_030602675.1 Candidatus Heimdallarchaeota archaeon
GAGAACATTTTCACCTTTGTCAGTATTTTCATTCTTTAAAGCCCAAAAGATTCCTATGGGATCTATGAGAATAATACCGATACCTAAATTCGCTTTAGCTAATTCCTCTGCAATAACACCTAAAGTATAGCTTTTACCAGAACCTCTATGTCCTGAAATAAAGAAGACATGTGGAAAAACAGCGTCTACTAGAACTTTCTTACCATAGTTACCATGTTTACCTTTTTCAGACACTCTACCTAAATACATAGTTCCTTGACAACCAAGTTTTTTGATGGTTGAACCACCTCGTCCCAAAATAATGGCATCTTCAGTTGGAGCATCTCTGCATTCCATTGGGAGATTCACTTCAGGTGAGAAATCCATAGCATTAGAAACTTCATCGATATTTCTTTGGATATTTTCCAAAACGTTTTCATTACGCATAAATCCTAAAACGAATAACAAATCAATAGGTTGATCGCATTGATAAATTTCAGTAGCTAATTGTTTTCTCAATTCAAAATTACGAGGACCAAAATCCGGATCATACATAGATTTAATCCAAATAACCTTATCAAGATAAGCTGCTGGCTTATCAGCACCAGACATTTCCTTAGCTAAATCAATAATATTGCTTGGTAGTTCAAATTCTCTATTAGACATTATGTAAGCAGTAGCATAAGGCCAGAGTTTTTCCTCTTTGGGTAATGAATCTAACAACTCATAGATCTTGTCCTTTAAATCGCTTTTATCAATAGAAATACTATAAGCAAGTAATAAAGCACATATCCTATCATCAGGATCGGGCCATTTATCTTGAAGCTCAATAATACGATTAACTTGAGCTTCATCAATTACAATGGATCCTTCTCGATGTAGGAAATATAACAATTTTAATTCATCTTCTTCTGGAACATAACTTTCTTTTGTTAAGATATCCCTTAAAATCTCTTTACCGTATTTTCGAGCATTAGTTGCATATTGTTTGTGATCTGTAATCTCATACGCTAACATATTTGCTCTTGCTAACAGTGCTCGTTCATGAGGTTCCAAAAGGGAACTATTCATATCAGCTAGATTTTCGAGTACTGTTGGTAAATAATGGCAGGGAGATCGTCCAAATTCATACTTCATTTCTTTCACCATATGTATACAAATGTGTAATCTACTTACAATATTTTTGCACAATCTGTAATAATAACATTTGGAAATGTTTCTTCAAACATCTTATGTAATTGTTTCTCTCACTTATTACTATTTAAAGTTGTTAAAATTAATTTTCTGGAAAAAGCAATTGTAAATGTCAGTATCGCAACTTATAAAACAACTCTAAATTAGTTTATTACGTATAACACTTCAAGTAATATGAAATTGCATACAATGATACTTTGATTACTACGGAGATATCAAAGGGTTCGAAAATAGGTTGTTGATTTAGTTGGTCTCGCAAATCATAATATCCCATGAGGACAGTACAAGCTTTTTTTCAATAGGTTCTGTTCAAGATGATGCATCTTTGGTTTCAGCTCTAGGTGGCGCTTTAGCTAGCTTTGCAATAGAAATGGGACTTTCTGATACCGGCACAACACAAGCGAATTATTCCAGATTTCAGAATGGTATTTTGATTTCAAAATGGTTAGAAATTGATAACCATCGACCATCTCTAATGATAGCACTTAGAGGTTTTGAAAATTTAGCTCAATACCAGCAAATGTTTTTGATAGATTATGGTACATTGCTAACAAAAAAAATCCTTGCCACTTATGAAAAGATGTATGTAGGCGATGGTGAAATTCCTAGATTTGATGAAGCTATTAAATTACTCCCATCTATAGCTCACGAGTTACAAAAAGATTCTCCAAGTACACTAAAAGAGTTCAAATCAAAAATAGATGAGTCGTCCTCAAAATTACTAGATGACATATGGGAGAATCAAGATGATAAGGGATTACATCCATTCAAATTTAGATCTCAATCTTATAGTATCTCAAAATTAGAACACATTAAAGATGAATTTACAAATTACTTCTATTGTGAAGGTACAAACCAAGATGCTCTTTTCCCATTAGGTTTTGCTGGTTCTTCAGATATGAGCCAAGTAAAGAAATTCGTTAATGATTACCTAAAAAAGAAATCAAATTCATCACGTACTGAAATATCTAATGAGATAACTAAAATTGTCAACCAATTACAACTTATGTCTAGTTCACGTTCAAAAAGAGGAAAACAAGTTATTGAAACTGTTGATCTCATTAATGCTGATGTAATTTTCGAAAAGCTTTCTGTTGCCAAAATTGCTACTGTCGATAAAATCAGATTAAAGATTTTAAATGAATTGCATGCAACTTTATTACAAAAACTATACCAAAAATATCCTTTGAAATTCCTTTCAAATTCAAACAATCCTATTGATCTTAATTTTATCAGCAAAAGTTTCGAAAAGTCTGTACAATCACTTTTGAATAGTTCTTTTTCCGACTCTATAAGAATAACAAAGCAATTTGCATCAATTCTTCGAGATACTACTGCTGATTTTACACCAGAAGAAGCTATTAATCAAAGAGAAAAAATTCTCAAAGAAGTTGAAAAACGGTATATTAGAAAAGTAATACAAGAAGATCCTTTTATCATAATTGCTGATTCACAACTAAAGAGGTTAAAAAAAGCAGCAAATAAATTTGCAAAAGAATCATTTCAACAATATAGAACAGCTCATGATGAAGCAATGGCTTTATGGTATATTATTAGACAAATTAATACCTCTATAGTAAAGATGAAATCAATAACAATAACGAACCAAATGAAGATTCATCTCTTACAAGAACTAGTTAGAAAGTATCAATTTAGAACTGTTCCAAAAATAATTTATGATCTTACAAAAAGCATTCTCATCAATTTAGTTTCATCTTCTTCAACTAAGGACCCAATCAATTCATTAATTCAAAGAAATTTAAACACTTTTGAAAAGGAATCAGCTATTAGAATTCCAGATGAAATAAAGAAAACTATCTTTAGAAAACTCAAAGTTGTTAAGGTTTCAAAAAGCTTTGAAAATATAGAAGAGCTTTCGTATTTTTCTAGAGCATTTACTCTTTCATTAGAGTCCACAATAGTAAGAATACTTGAGATGTTTTTTGGAACTAAGAACTACCCTCAACCTCCTGAATTATTATCAGATTCAATTGAAGCAATAATCCTATCATCACAGAGTCTATACTCATTAGCTAGAGTAATTCAAGCCATAATTGCCCAACCTGGTGCTAAAGAACTATTCAGAAAAGAAACTGTAAATATTCTGCAAAGCACTAAGAAGTTTAAATCCATTATTCCTAGTCCACTAGAACTCGCAAGAATTGCTTTTGAAAAAGGTTGGATGGTTGAATCTACAAATGTAAAAAGGGAATATTCGAAAATCACTGATGGACAGCTTTTAGCTAAAATAATTACAATTCCGAAGTTGGAATTATCAGGACGCATATCCAGCTTGGTAAAAGATCCCATCATTGTTATTGAATTGTATGTGTTATTCACAGAAATAGCTC
>JAUVZH010000090.1 GCA_030602675.1 Candidatus Heimdallarchaeota archaeon
GTAATTTCTCATTAATATAGCTCTAAAAAAAGCTTAATTAATAGTTATGAAATTAGAAATAATACAAAAAAGGAACTATTTGAAAGGAGATTGTTTAATTGTCTGAAATTTTAAGTAACCTTCAACTCTCACCAGTTGAGGAAAAAGTCTATCTCTTGCTCTTATCTGCAGGACAACTATCTATTCCTGAGGTTGCTGAGCAAATTGATAGTAAAATCAGTGAAGTGGCGAATAGTATAGAAGCTCTAAAAGAGAAGAATCTTATTTTCACTAATCCTGCAATCATTAAGAAGTTCTCTGCAGTTTATCCCTTAGTCTCGTTAACTGAGAAGGCTAAGAATTCCCTTGAGTCAATACAAGCAATTGGAAATGAGGTTAATGTTTTTGCTCAAGAGAGATCTGACACATTAGATCAAATTGTCAAGCAACAAAAGGAGCATATACAGCAAATTACTAGTTCAGCAAAAGATGAAATTAGAGTTGCTACTGAAACTTCATCGATTGAAATATCAACAGAACTTGATAAACTAATCGAAGAAATCAGTCAAATTCTGAATGATGAAAAACAAGCAATTTCATCATTGTCTCTTATTACAACAACAGAGATAAGTAAACATTATGCTGAAACAACTGAAGCTGCAGGTAATATGGTAAGCTCAGCAGCTAGTGATATTGTCAATTCACTCACTGAATCTGAAGGGAATATCACAAGATCATTTGAAAAATCCTCTTCAAAAGTAGAAGAAGCTGCTACTGTTATGGAAAGTACTTTGCAAGCTTCATTGGATAATAATTTCAATGATTATGAAAAAGTTACTACTGATATTAAAGGAAAAATCAATCGTGCACTTTCTGAATACAATGCTGCTGCAAAAGATAACATGACCTTAACAAGTCAAAATGTAAAGGAAAATTATGCAAGCATAATTGAAATTGTTAGCTCTAAGTTAGGAGTACATGACAAACAAACTAATCAGATTCTTGAAGAAAGAATTCGCAATATTTCTGATTCCATCTCTGAAATGAATGATGAATTTGGAAAAGTGATACGTGAACGAATTGCTGGTATTAGAAGAGAATATGAGCAAATGATTGAATCATTCACTCGAAATGTTGACACTCTATTTACAGACACTAATGCTCAACTTGAGAGCATAGTTGCAGTAAAAACCAAGACTAATACAGAAGCCTTATCAAATCTCTTTAACCAATTAAAAGATAATTTGGAAAAGAGTGCAGCTGATACAAAAGATGAAATCAAATCTAAAGAAGTTAGGCTTGGTAATGAGCTCAAAACAGCAGTTGATACAACAAATCGCAAGATGACTGAAATCGGTGAAAAGATTGACATGGACTTGACAAATAGCTTCACAAAAGCTAATACTGATTTTGAAACCTCTAAGAACAACATGTCTGGAACAATTTCCAGGGTAAATGTTGACATTAACACAAAATATCAGGAAGCTCGTGATGCCACTATTGCTAGTATTAAAACTGAATTCAAAGAAAAAGAAAATGCTTTCACAAATATAAGCTCAAAAATCATTGATGATATTAGAGTTTTAAACAATTCTAGTGAAATAAAGAGTAAAGCCTTCATTAAAGATACTGAAGACAGAGCTAAATTAGCTATTGCTAAAATTGAGATGCCAGCGAAATCACTTCTTAATAGAGGAAAGCAAACAGCTATACAATATGTCCAAAATCAAGCTTCACTTATAAATAAAACCATAGACCAATCACAAACTGGTATAGAGGATACAATAATTGCTGAAACTTCTAACGTAAAGAATCAATTCAGAGGTTACGGTGACAAATTCAAAGATAGCAATAAAGCAATAGAGAAATTGTTATCAAATGTAGAATTAACATTTCGTGAATTGGTAAGTAAAATCAAGGATGTTCCAAGACCAATTGTTAATACAACAACAATTCTTGGCAGAGAAGCAACTTTATCTCAAATGAAAGAAATCCTAGATAGAGTAAAATCAACTGTTACTCTTATCTATCCGGAAATAAAAGACATACATTTGAATGCATTGCTAAATAGTAGTCCTAGAACCAGAATTATTGTTATCTCAGATTTTGATCCATTCAAAAATGCCGATATTATTAAGCAACTTATGTCAAAAGAGAACATTCAACTTAAATCTTTAGCAATTAGTTCAACATCGAAACCTTATTTTGCCATAGGTCGTGATGCGGAAGAAGGACTTGTAGGCACATTGGATGATTCTGGAGAAGTTATCTCAATAACAAGTAATTCCCAAGCATTTGTGGAGTTGATCAATAGTGAGATTATTAATGCAATAATCACTCCAAAAACAAAGAGAGTTGTTTTACCAGGTAATTCTTAAATGTAGTAATATAGGTTGGATTCTTGATTTTCTTCAATCAAGTTTCCATTATTTGTTTTTTTCTTACTTAAAAAATCCTATTAACAACACTTTGAATATAAAGACGGTTTTCTTCACCTAATACAATGATTGGTTCATCATCTATTAGAAATAGAACATTTATTTCATCTACTAACCTTTTCAATTGCTTTCGTATTAGGTAATTTTCTTGATCTGCGACTAATGCGATCAGGTATCTTTCACTTCGCTCAAGTAAAATTTCAAAGTCACCATGCCTTATACCTTGTAAGAAACCCCTACCTATTCCACTTTTTGTTTGTCTTATATTGCTTTCACCTAGCTTCTCTGCGAATGACACTATTGCTCCTAAAAATCCAGATACTAAAGTTTCATCTAGATTTTCGAACCCTTCTCTGAAATAATGGGAGTATATTGGTAAACCTCCATGAGATAGAATTAGTAATAGAATTGGATTAGCATCATCTTCAATATATGATTGTGGGGGTTCGATATTTGGAGCAAGTATTGGAGCAGGAGTTTTTTCAAATTCTGAAAATTCTTTAGGAGTTCTTTCTGTTTTACCTAGGCTTATAGCACCAATTTTTTCAAGTCGAGATAATCTTTCTAGATATTCTTGTACAGTGCTAATTTTCTCAAATAAACGCATTGAGAAGTAGAATGATTCCAATCGTTTGAAAATATTTTTTGCTTCAATGTAGTTATTATTTGAAAACAAAAGTATTGCTTTTAGTAATTCACAATTATTATATTCTATTGACTGTTCATCTTTCTTAACTTGACTACTTAGATCAACAATTGAAAATTTCGCTTTTTTGAAATTTCTTTTTGATGGAAAAGCAATATTTTTTGAGACCAAAACATTCACTAATTGCAGGCTTGCGTTTAGAGCTTGTTTTGATAATTTACTTAATTCAGCATATTCCTGTGCATGTGCAAAGAGCATTTCTGCTTTACCAAAATTCCCTGATTGGAATTCTATTAATCCTTCATAGTAAATTAATAGAAATTCACCTGTAAGGTCCCCTCTTCCTCTTAAATATTTTTTAGCTTTCTCAAGATAAGTCTCAGCTAGATCTAAATCGTCAATTTTGATAAATGCATAGACCAAATTAAGATATGTTAATGGATTTTTACTGCCTAATGTTTCCAAATCCAGAAGTATACTCATTGCAGATGAAACATTACCAAAAGCGATTTGCAAATTAGCAATTTTAATAGCAATTATCATTCGATTTTGCTCATCACCAATTTTCTTGTATAATCTTTCTGCATATTTACAGAATTTGATTCCTTCTTCGATTTTTCTTTGTAATTGTAAGTTATTGCCTATCGTCTCGAGTGTAATTGCAATTAAATATGGATTCCTTAATTTTCTAGCAATAGAAGCAGCTATATAGTGATGTTGATTTCCTTCATCCAGTGAGCTTTTGTAATCTATTAAATACATTCCATAAAAAATCTCAAACAATATTGTTAATGGTCTATTGCCAATTTTCTTTGCTAAAGTTAAACCTTCATTAATATTGTCAAAAACTTTGTCATAACGACCCATATCGAATAATATCTTGCACTCATCGGCCAAAAGTTGACCATCAAAGGTTTTAGCTTGAATTATATCAAGTTCGTTTTCTGAGGATCTAAGAAATTCTTTTGCTGCCAAAATGTGAAAAAGTGCATCTGTGAGATTTCCATTAGCAACTGCATAATAGGATTTTACAAGATATAATTCCAATTGGTAAACTAAATCATTGGGTTTTATTTTAGATTCTACAATTCTAATATTTGCAGCTGCTCTTCCTAAAGAGTTCTTAGCAATTAACCCTTTAGCGAAAGGTAACAAAACATAGGGATTATTCGATACTCTAGCAATAAACTCTAAATCATCCAATCTTCTGATTTCATAAGCAATTCTAGCTGCAAAATATTCAAGCTCAGGATATTGTCCAAGATAATCCAATGAGACACTAATAACAGTTTTACAAAATGTGAAATAATCACATTTTTCCAAAACGTTTGCTTTTTCAAGTGCATTTCTAATCAGTGCTATTTCAACATCGGATAAGTCTCTCTTATATTGCTTAAATTCTCTAGGAAAAAATGATTTTGTCAGTTTGCTTTCAATTTTATCCAATCCCAATAATAAAATCACCATATTTCTCTTTCAATAAATTACAAATTTGTTATTCCAATTTGATTAATAAGTCATTATACAAAGGCAAACACTTAGTTTGACAGAATAGGAAAATTTAACAAGACATTTTTGACATTAAAAATAAATGATATATAGTTAAGAAAATTGATTGAGGTAGTTGGTTCATTTTGATTACAAAGAAGAAGAAAATTACAATCCTTATTTCATATGCTATCATAGGTCTATTTGTTTTTACAACATTCCCTCAATATACTACTGGTAAATACAATGTTAAAGTTGGAGATAGCTTTGATTTCTATATAAATCGTTTTAGAGCACTAAATAATTCTGCAATAACTGCATCTTTAGGGGCAGTTACTTTTCGAGAAAATGTTACTATGAAAGTAGAATTCTCTATTGTTGATCCACCAGTATTGAAAACAAGATTAACTATTGACGGAGATTCAACAGATACAATTTTCTTCATCGGTATAGTAGTAAAAAATCGAACGTGGGATAAATTGGCTATAAAATATCAAGAATTTGGATATGAAATTGTCGAAGATAAAGATTACTGGGGTTTTCAGGTCTTTAATGCATCTCTCATCATTAATGCTACTTATTGGAAGCATGATGGTGTTTTAGTACATATTTATGCATATAACCATCCATTATTAGTAAGCACACTGGAAATTGGTGAATTTGAATTTACCAGAACAAGTGAATTAACTAAAAGTGTTAAATGGCCATATGCATTTTTAGCATTAATTCCGATTTCTGGTGTAATCGTTGGAGTCATTCTTTATCAAAGAAAAAAAGTTACAACAGCTAAATAAGAAAGAAAAGTGAGAAATCACTTTTCATAGATGTTTAACAATCAAATCAGCCATTCGATTTGAGTATCCCCATTCATTATCGTACCAACTAACAACAGAAATCATATTTCCTACAATTTTAGTCCAGATACTAGAATAGATTGAGCTATGTGGATCGCCAATTATATCTGTTGAAACAATTGGATCGTCTATATAAGCCAAAATTCCCTTGAGACTTCCTTCAGCAGCAGCTTTCATTTCGTTATTGATGTCTTCGATAGTAGGAATTTTCTCGACATTTATTTTCAAATCAACCACACTACCATTAACCGTTGGAACCCTCATTGCAAAACCATCTAACTTACCTTTTAGATGTGGGAAAACCTCTCCTATTGCTTTAGCAGCTCCTGTTGATGTTGGTATAATGTTTACTGCACAAGCTCTACCACGAATCATTTTTACTGGATCGCCTGATCTTCCGGTATCTACTGGACTTTGATTGCCAGTATATGAGTGAATTGTTGTCATTACACCTTGTGTTATTTTGTAATTGTCATCCAATACTTTTACAATTGGTGCCAAACAGTTTGTTGTGCAAGAAGCACTTGATACTATTTTATGTTCATCAGTTAGTTTATCATCATTGCAACCCAATACTACAGTAATATCTGGTTTCTTAGCTGGAGCGCTTATGAGAACTTTATTAGCTCCTGCTTCGAGATGTTTTTTTGCACCATCTCTATCTACAAAGAAACCAGTACATTCCACAGCAACATCAACTTCATTCTTTGAATGAGATAGATTAGCTGGATCTCTTTCAGCTGTTACTGGAATTTCTTTTCCATTAATAATCAGAGAATTGTCAGTAGCTTCTACTGTTCCCTTAAATCTCCCAAAAACCGAATCATACTTTAGAACATATGCTAAATACCTCGGTTCAAACAAATCGTTAATTGATACAACATCAATTTCCGGATAGTTTTCAACCACGCTTCTGTAGAAGATACGTCCTATACGTCCAAATCCATTAATAGCAACTTTTTTTGCCATCTTTATTCCAACTTTATATATGTTATAAATCCATGTTCACAAAGATTCTCTTCTTAAAAAAAGTATTTCGAAAAGATAACTAATACTAGTAACAAAAAAATTGTAATAGTGAGTTTAGCTTTTTTAAAGGAAAAATGCTAAAGCCCACAATGCACCAATTAAAACAATAGTTGAAAGAGCTGTTAGTGAAATGATCAAAACTGCTTTTCGAAAATCCTTTTTAATCATTTCAGGGAAATCTACTTCTCCTTCAAACAATTCAGGTTTGGGTAATTTTAATTTCGTAGTTTCTGACAAATTTAGTCCTCCTTAATGCATATCATATTTTTTAGTTAATCCATTAACAACGCAGAACTTGAACAGATATTGATATAGACCAAAGAAACCCATACCTAGAGGTACTGCTAAAGTAAGCATTAACCAAGGATTTCCATTGAATAACACGATTAGAAATGCAGCGATAATTGCAACAACAAAACCCATCATTCCTATTAGTAACCTTTTGAGACGTTCTGCTCTTCCAATATTGCATTGACCAGGTGTATAACCTATTGATTTGAAGATGAATTTCTGCATCATACTTCTTGATTCATGAGGATCAAAAGGTGAATCATCTTCAACCAGATTTTCTTGTTTTAAATAATCTCCAAAATCGTTAGCAATTTCTTTTAATTGTGAAGGACTTGGAACAAATGTATCTAAATCATGCTTATCTAATAAATAGCTAAGATAATTAGCTGCTTTCGTTATTTCACCTTGTAATTTACTAACAACTTCTTGAGTCATTTTTTCTTTGTCACCAAAAATTACAAGAATATCTGATACTTCATCGAGAGCGTACAATTTATTTTCTAAAACTACATATTTGAGTTTATCATCACTCATCTCATTTGCAAATGATGATAGGGCTACAAAAAATCCTGATTGTAGTATATACCAATCATTAGACATTGCTCTATCTGGATCTCGATTGTAATAGAATATTGGTATACTCTCTCGAATAACTAGAATTTCGTCTAACAATAGCTTTTTCTCCTGTAAGAATTTACTTTTTATATAGAATAACTAGCTTAGAATTCAAGATAAGAGTTCTTTTTTATAATCTAAACCAATATTATACTTTAAATTTAGATTCTTTCATTATACACTAATTTTTTAAGAACAGTTCCTAGTAGATGTATTACGAATAGGAAAAAGTAGGTTTCCTCATGGAATCACTAGATGAATTTCTCATTGGAGGAGATGAATTATTTCAAGCTCCTAGATTTATCAACCACTATAACTTCATGTTAAATGAGTATATCCCAAGAATTGAAAACCCAATTGCTTTTTTCCTAAGCTGTTCTAAACACAAACCCTATTACAAATCTCCTTATCGACGAGTTTTTTATGCTATGCTTGTTAGTAAGTTGAAGATTAGAGATATCAGTCAAATATATACTATCTCAGAACCAGCAATTGTTGTTCCAGAAGAATTTGATGATACTAATGTTACTAAGTATGATTTTCCACCTTCGAAAATGCAGAAGAAAGGTAGAGATATTTTCATCAAAAGATTAACTAATGTTTTACCAAAGCTAATTAAAGCACATAAGTATTCATTCTATATCCTTCCTAAACATCACAGGGGTATTTTTGAGGAAGCACTCGGAAAAATATTTCAAAATGAAGAGAGTAAACATTATAATACTACTGAGCTTCTTTCAAGAATAAAATATGCTCCACCTCTAACCTATAATCTTCCAAAAGCACGGGTAATTATCGAAAATACTCTAAAGATTAATCACAACTAGTTTGTAATATTAAAGGCGATTAAGAATATGTTGAAGCCTAAGGAGTCAAATGGTTTAGCTATAGAAAAAATAACTAAAGTAAACACTAAGGATTTCCATACTCCGACAATGATGTTAACTTATTCTTTTAGAGATAATAACCCTAGACCATGGTTGGAAATTCCAAATATTTCTGTAATGACAAATGCTTATGATATATTACGTAATGGACGACTTGAAAAGAGAATACGAGAAAACGGAATTCATAAAGAACTTGGTTTGAAAAATGAAATTTGTGCAATGGATTCCGGGGGATTTCAATTTATTTCTCGAGGTGAAGGTGAGGTAATTGACCCAAAGAAAGTTATTAATCTTCAAATGGCTTCAAAAGCAGATATTGCTGTAGGTTTAGATTATCCTATCCTACAGGGTTTTTCACCTAAAAAAGCTGAGGACCTAGCTAAGAAATCTATTGCTAATATTAAATTAGCAAATGAAGAAATAAACAACGGTATTGAAGTTATGCCTGTACTTCATGGAACAAATCCCAATGAGATAAAACAATATTTTATGAAAGTAAAGAAAATAGCTG
>JAUVZH010000285.1 GCA_030602675.1 Candidatus Heimdallarchaeota archaeon
TGGACCTATTATTAATCCTCTTCCTGCTTCATCAGCACCTACAACAATTTTACTCATCAAACTATTCCCCCAATATTATTTGGTTAATTTTCCTATGAACTGTCCTGGGGTGTCATGTTTATCTGGGAAGAAATATTGTAATAATTCTGCCCCCTCAAATGTAGATTGACACTTATCTCCAAGAAAGATTTCCTGTTCTTCTATAGATAATCCTAATTCATCAACAGCATAACTAATTATCTCTTCATTCTCTGCTGGATCTATGCTTGAAGTAATGTAGAAAATTGTACCTCCCTTTTTAATCAATCTTGCAGCATGTTCCATGAAATGTTTCTGTTCTACAACCATTTCAAGAATATTTTTTTCGTCAACGTCTTCAAAAATCTTAGGTCGTAATCCCGTTTCAGATGAAATTGGATTAATTATTATCCAATCGAATGTTTCATCTTTACTAAATTTCTGAGCAAATGTCCTCATATTCAGCTGCATTTTTTCAATGGGGGTTTTATACATTCGAAATCGTTTTATAGTCTCATCAAACTTGCCTAATCTATGAGCAGAATTATCTACAGCAATTATTTTTGAATCAACTTCTGGGTTTCTCTGCCAAATATGAGATAAAATTTCTCCGTTTCTGGTAAGCATATCCATAAGACGATCTTTAGGTTTGAGATTAACCATTAACCCAATTAGCATGTTTGGTATGGTTTGAATCATGAAATGCCCTCGTAAGAATTCTTTCAAACCATTAAGATTTGGTACTTTGTACTTACTATCTGTTATTTTTATGGCAACACCCTTTTTCTTTGCGTTGATTTCATCTACATCCATCATTAAGATTCCATTAGCAATAACATTATCTCTCTTATCGATAAGAGATATTTCGTCTCCTATTTTAGCATCATCAGGTACAATGAAGTCTTTTGATCCTAATCCTGAACCAAGTAGAACTTTGTTAACAGATCTATAATAGTTCAAAGTAGCTACTTGTTCTTTACGTGGAATCGATGGTGCTGCTTCATTAATGTCTATAAGAATGGCTTCTTCTAATACTGGGTGTTGTTTAGCAGGAATGTCTTTCTCTAGAAATGCTTCAAGAAGTTTAGCTGTTGTTGTAAATTTGGTGTTTACTCTTACTGAAATGGTAGATGTATGAGTTTTAAGACTCTGGATAAGACTCTCAGTTCTCATATAACCATAATAGAAACTCAAACGTTTAATAAATTCATAATTAAATTGGTACTTATCTCTAAGCAACTTAATTTTATCACTAATGCCTTCTATCAGATTTATACCACCCAATCATTCAATATTGTACTAATTAGTCGTCTTTTGATACTCATCTTTTAGAATATAATTTTACTAAATACTTTTCTGTTAATTAATCAAATAAAAAGTGTGCTAATAAAAAAGATTGATGAAATTGCCTAAAAAATCTAATTAGTATACTTTTTAGCATAGAATGGTTCTTAGTATTTTGCAAATAATAGTAGAATAATCCTGGGTGTGTTAAAAGGTGCCGTTGCTAAACAAAGACAAATTTGCAAAGCTTGTATCATATTGTATAGGTAGGAAAATACCAAGTGATTATCCTTTAAGAAGAATAATTGAAGAAGAGGGAAGAAAGAAAAATATGGTTCCATTAGGAGCATTTTTCCTTAGAGGATTGGATATGGATGGTGTGATTGCTCTCACTCTACCAAAGAAAGCATCTTCTGATGGGTTAACACATTATACATTTGTTTGGATTTCAAAAGAAAGAATGTCAGTTTCAGAAGAAGGCGCACATGCAACTTTACAAATTAACTCAGTAGAACCAACACAATTCTCACTTAGAGGGAAACCTGAGACTTTTGTCAAAGTGCTGGGTGAAAGCTCAATGATTCAAAGTATTTTAGTTGATCTTGTAGATGATTTGAAATGCTTGGAAGGTTTTACAATTTTCAATAAAGCTGGATCACAAAGAGATGCACCAATAGAAATCCCTACTGATTTGATAAACACAAAATTCATCGTACTAACAACTGTGTCTGAGGAAGCTACATCACCAACACATGGTAAGCTGGAGAGAATGGAAGTAGCTCTACCCCAGTTAATAGACTTGGCTAATTATTCTATAATGACTGGTCTGAAAATGTTTGGTCCTATGACTGAATTTACAAACTTCTGTTCACAATGTGGCAAAAAACTTCCTCATGGAAAGAGTGACTTTTGTATCCATTGTGGAGCAAAAATTAATGGAAAGCAATGATTAAACGGTTAATATTATCTCTTTAGGATTTTCTTTTCCTTTATATCATAGAAAATTGTTGTTTGAGTGGATATAATCACAAATTACTTAAGACAAATCTCTCCTCGTTTTCACTATTGCTGAAAAAAAGGTTGATACTTAGGTATGAAATTCCAACTCACAGTCTCCTCAGGTTTTGCTAAATTAGCTAAAATTAAAGACAAAGATAAGCAAATTGAAATTCCAACAACAATGACTGTGAACAAAAGTGGAGAAAGAATCTTTTGGCAAATCGGTGAAGAGGATAATAATTATTTTACCATGAATATTCCTCAGAGTAGTATCAAACCTAATTCCTCAGAGAAATTCGTAGATGATTATGCTAATGTAGCTAACATTTTCATGCATAAAACTGTAGATAAATCAATCATTGATAGGCATCTAAGTGCAACAAAAGAAGCACTTCCAAAAATAATTGAATCTCTCAAAAGAGAGAATGTAGCTATAACTATTCAGCCAACTGACTCGAATGAGACGTTGAGACAAGTTTTACAATTAATATCAGATTTTGAGATAAGAAATATTGCAATAACAACTTTCCTTCCCTTATTAAACAGACCAAGACAAGCGACTAATTTTCTTGGAACAATAAAAGAGCAGTTGCCAATTGATACAATATTGTATCTTTTGTCACCAATACCTCATACTTTTATGCCAATATTTGCTTATGCTGGTATTGATGTTTTCAACGTTGATTTCGTCAAAATTGCTACCAAGCAATCCCTTTATCTTACTGATTTTTCGAGTAAACAGCTAGATAGAATTAAAGAGTTACCTTGTTTTTGCGAAGCATGTATTAGTGTAGACAAAATCACTAACTTGCTGAAAAAAGATCCACAAAACTCCAATAGCACACTTTTAGAGAAACATAACAAAATGATGCTAGTTAAAAAGATAAGAGAAATCCGTAATGCGATACGCAATCAAGAGTTAAGAAGTTATATAGAACAGATGGTTCATTCAAATGTATTTAGTGGAGCAGCATTACGATTACTTGATAAATATTATTCTGACTTACTTATCTCAAGAACAGCAACATGGAAAACAGCACCAATCAACCACATAACTGCCTATAGTTTTTATCGACCGGCTATACAAGGATTTCAAAGAAGAATGCTTGATAGATACAAAATTCCTGACAAAAGGAAAATTGTTGTCATATTTCCATGCTCTGCTAGGAAACCGTATTCCCAATCTAAAAGTCATAAAAAATTCCTGAATACACTAGATTCATTAGATAAAAGAAAACGAGGATACATACAAGAATTGATCTTAACATCTCCTCTAGGTGTAATCCCTAGAGAATTAGAGACCGTTTATCCTGCAGCTCACTATGATATTCCTGTAACTGGTGATTGGAGTTTTGAAGAAAAGGAAATTGCTGTATATCAATTAACTAGTGTATTAGAAAAAGCAAAGAAATTAAAGATGACTGTTATTGCACATGTTAGTGATGAATATATCGAATTATGCGAAGAAACTGAAAAGAACCTTAAAATGAAGTTCAAATATACTTCGCTAAACAACAAAGCAACATCTCAAACAAGTCTGTCAGATTTATCAAAGGAACTAAGTAAGCTATTAGAAAAATTACCTCCAATAACAAATTATTTCGATGTTGATAAAATACGTACAATTGCAGATTATCAATTTGGTTTAGGTATTGGAGAGGAGTTATTTAATGAGAAATGTAGGCTCAGAGGAAAACCAAGACAACCACTTCTAGTAATGCGAGAAAGAAAACAATTAGGTGTTATACATCAAGAAACAGGGCAACTAACATTGTCAATAGAAACTGGTAATGTATTAGCTAAGAAGCTAAAATATCATGTGATTTTTGAAGGCAAGGAATTACAAGGATCAACACTTTTTGCTGTTGGTGTGGTTGATGCTGATTTGGATATTAGACCTTCAGATGCTGTGGTAATTTTGAATGTTGATAAAGAACTTGTGGGGGTTGGACAAGCTTTAGTTTCTGGTTTTGATATGAAACATATGCGAAGTGGTCCCGTAATGAAAATTAAGCAAAAGGTGTAAATGATAATCAAAGGATGATAGATAAAATGGACACAAAAGGAATCTTTGCTGAACAGATCTGCAATTTAAGAGAAAAATCACTACGAGAACGTAAAGATCGAAATCCAAACAAAGCTATTGCTAGCTGGATTGAAGATGATCGTTTGATAAAGAAGCAAGGGAAAGCGTTTGTCATAATCTTGA
>JAUVZH010000239.1 GCA_030602675.1 Candidatus Heimdallarchaeota archaeon
GTTCGCCAATTACTGTAATATTATTTCTTCGTCTCATTATAAAAAGTAGATAAGCAGCTGATTCTATAGATAACATATTTTTAGTTACAAGTTCAGGTAAAGTCCAAATCTTCTTACGAAGTTTTCGAATATCCATACTCATTCCATCAACTGCTAATGGTGGAATGTCTATAGCAGCACGGACATGGAACTTCTGAGTTTTTAATTCCACTTTGAGAGATGGGTTAAGATAATTAATAACCGCATTCCTCTCGAGACATAATCGGGTTTTAAATTGCTCAAGCTCTCTTTCAGATAAAATAATCTTTGTAACACATCTACCAAAATCTTGATGATCTAAATATAATGGTGAATTAGGTTTATCTAGATAAATTTCTTGTACTCTATCATCAATTAATAGTGGCATTAATTGATTTAATCCTATAATCTTATAAATTATCCAGTCACGAATGAAACTAAGAGATTTATTTTTCGCAGATATAAAATTCTTTAGTTTTTCTTCAACAGAACCATTTAGAAGATTTAACAAAGATTGAAATTTTAGCAATTCTATATCCAAGAATCCCTTTTCATTAATAATTTGCTTTTCAATCGTATTTGTTAATGTATGATATTTTGATGAATCGAAAGCTACTTCAGCTGAATATATTTGTCTATCTTTCTTATCCTTATAAATTTTAATGTAGTAAGGAGGAACTAAATATTTTTCTTGTAGAGTCATGGATTCTCCTCCTTAGATATTATGTATTAAACTAAAAAAACATAGGAAATTTGGAATCATTTTCATCTAGTTCAATGTTTTTTTGAGGAACAAGTTCTTTCAGCTTATCGGTCATTTTTTCTTTCAAAACTGTCCTATGATGATCTCTAATAGAATATTCTGCAACTTCACATATATCAGCAAGTGTTTTTTGCGTGAGAATTTGTCTATGGTTTCTTACTTTTCCAAGAATTCTGTCAGCACAGTAAACAACTGAAACTGCAAAAATATATGGATTTCTTCCTCCACGTGACCTAAGATTAGTTTCACTTAGAATCTCTCGAGAGAATCGCAACAACTTGCTTTCATACTCCTTTTTTGAGAACCTCAATTGTTTTAATCGATCAGCTACTTCAGGGACCTCTATTATTGAAGAAATGATTCTCTGTAGATAATCTTCACTTTTACGTATTTTTAATGAAATCCCTAGATCATTTGGGAGTGTTTGTGCAAGTTTAACAATTGATTTACCACTTACTCGATGACCTAAATCCTTGAAAATACTTACAATTTCACTAAGTCTTATCGGAGCATTTGATGCTGATTCCCTTATTGCAACCATTAAACATAATGCAACTAAAACAATGTGATTAGAAATCTTTGCTATTTTATTATTAGTTTCAGCTGTAGTGACTATTTTGTACAAGTATGCAGCTCTTTTCTTTACATTATCAGAAATTCCCAAAAAGCCTGATACTCGATTTAGACTCATTAGTGATCTATAATCAGTCTCATGATTTCCAATTTTTATCCGAAGGTTATATTTACGTTTCAGTTTTCTAAATTTATACTGATTTTTTGAGGATAAAGTGGTCCCTTTTCCATCATGGAAATAACCATCGTTATGATATCCAATGTAGCTACCTAAACCATCAACAATGTGTACTCTTTTTCCTGGTGACATTTCATGATCCCAAGGAATCTGGTTACTACTGTTTTCTAAAATGTAAATTGAATTGTTAACAATCCCACAGTTTGTACAAACAAGTTCTCCTCTTGTTTGAGTTAAAACACCATTGCAGTATTTACATAATCCATTTTCTTTTTCCAATTTAAGAACACCAATTTAATCACCTCAAAATTATAACTTTTAGCTTCTTAAGAAGAAATATGGGTTTAATGTTACGTATTCGTCTTTTAAACATGATATATACTATTTTAATCTTACAATTCAATACCCATATGTGAGGAAGATTACCGAAAGTATTCGAAAAAAATCAAAGAAATGTTGGGTCAGTTTTAACAAATAGGTCATAGCAAGGGTTGCTCTTCCAAATGCCTTCCGATCATACCCAACAAATATAATAACATAATAAAGAATAATAATTTTCTTAAAGCTCAGAAATTTGCTTAAAATAACCTAAGGATTTAATCCTCGCAGTTTCTCGGATACGCCTTGAAATATATCTTGAGTAAATCCTAGAATATCAGAGACAATTGCCATTAGAAGTACAAAAGCAAATAATGCTAAGCCAATCAATATACCTTCTTCTATTAATGGTGATGCACGTTGGTCCTTCTTTAATCTTCTCAAGGAAACTCGTTTCTTTTTCATGTATATTTCCTCATCAATATTAAAGAATTTTAGAATAAAAACACCTCTTTTGAAAGAAACTGGTGCCCCGACCGGGATTTGAACCCGAGTCCACGACTCGAGAGGCCGCGATGATTGACCGAACTACACTATCGGGGCTCATTTCTATTTTATTGCAGAGATATATACTGTTTATGCTTTGCTAACCACTGCTAGTAAGCTATTTTGATGTTTTCCTCTGTTACTGTTGATTCATTAGCATACTTAAGAGTTCTAATTGTCGTGTTGCAATTTGATTACTTACATTCCCAAGAATCTCTTTTAAAGCACATGCTGCAGATGAGCTTACACATTTTGCACCAGTTTTTCGTAGTAAACAATCTAATGGTGCAAGTTGGATTTCTAGTGTCATGAGTATTATTTCTCCTGTTAAAAAAATGTAAAATATATGATTTTCGTTATATGTGCAAAAAAAGAAGTGGGAAAGAAAATCATTCAACTAATCTTTGTTCCCAATCTAGTATTTTTTCTACTAATTCCAATCTATCCTTAGGTGGAAAATCATTGTCTCCTTTACGAATTAAACTATTACTAATTCTACGAATTTCGTAAAACACTCGGCTGAATGAAAAACTAGATTCAATCTGCTCCAAAGATTCTATTAGAGCTTCTCCAACTTCTTTAAATTTAGCAGCTTCATTTATCGTCTTAACTAAATCTATGAATATCGGATGTTGAGCACTACTGCTTTGTGGCATTGGTGATGAAACTGCAGGTTCTGGGCTGACAGCTTTCGTAGCTTTCTTCTTTGCTGGAGTAGCTGGTGCTTTTGTTTCTGTTACTTTAGTTGGTGTATGAACAGGAGTACTTTCTAATTTGCTTGATAAATCATCAAATTTATTGTTAAGATTGTCAAGTTGTGTATTGACATTTGTAAGTCCAGTTCCTAAACCATCAATAGATAACTGGATAATTTCTGTAGATTTTCTAATCGAATCAATTGAAGTGTTTATGGACTTCAAAATCTCTATCATTTGAGTAAAAGTTTTCAAGAAAATATCATCTTCACTAGACATCATATCAACTCGTTATTTTGTTATAACAAAAAATATGGAGTTTTAGTTATTATTTGTTGCTATTTGAACATTTTATTGGAACAAAAATTATATCATTTACTAACTTTTACCGACACTTTTTTATGAAAAAAGACATCTAAACTAAATTATCAGAAAAATGTACGAAATACTTGTATTACAGATCAGGTGGATTAATTGTCTAAAACCAACAGAATGTCTCCATTCTCAAAACATTTTGAAGCAAGAAAAGAAATATTAGAATCATGGATAAAAGAAATGGGATTTAAAAGAAATCCATTTTTAGGATTTACTTTACCAAATCCTGATTTATTAGTTGAAATGTCGGAATTTCTTGAATCTTTAGTTGATATAGTAGTTTCAAATGAAAGACCTGCTATCTTTTTAAGAGGACCTGTAGGTGTAGGTAAATCTACTCATTTAATTTTAATTAGAAGAGACATACGAGGTTTGAAGGATCTAAGTGGTAATACATTTAGAACAGCATATATCGATAGATCAGGATTACATGCAAGACAATTTGCAAGACTTTGTGCAATAGGATTTAATGTTAAATTTAACAAAACTGATGATTCAGATGAAATTATGGATTCTGTTGGTAAAGACATAATTGAAAAATATACAAAAGAAAAAGTTAGATCTGTTTTATTAGCAGAAGACATAAGTGAAAATCAACATGAGATATTTAGTAAATTACAATACTTAGCTGATTTAGATGCTGAGAAAGCTGAGGAACCTATAGCTACAATAATCATGTCTGGTACAACAGAATATTTTCAAGCATTAGCTGCAGTATTACCTCAAATCGCTGATAGATGTGAGCCAATTGATGTACCAAGATTTGAATGGAAGCACTCTAGAGAATTTATTGGTAGAAGAATTGCCTATGCTAAGGGCGAGATTTCTAGTTTTGATATTGATAATTTTACAATAGAACCATTTAATGAAGATGCAGCTAAAATTCTATTTGAAAATTCACAAGGAATTCCTAGAGATTTAAGATTGTTATGTAGAGCTGCTGTAAGTATTGCTGCTGATGGACTTACCCGAAAACAAGGTAAAGGAAAAATTGATTTTGAAATTGCAAGTTTAGTATCTGATTACTATAAACAATTCTTAACTGAAGTATAAGTAATATTTATATTTCATGTATTACATGTATTAATTACAAGATTAAGGGGAATTAATACATGAGTCTATTACAAAAATACAGGAAAGAAGAAACCAGAAAAACAACTCCTGAAGAAGAGAAAGGAAGAAAAACAATACCACAGAAGAAAGAAGAAAAAAAACCATTACCACCAAAACCTCCTATAAACAAAGTTAAGAGAGAAATCAATAAAGTTCCTGGTTTAAGGAGTAGACCAGTTATTTCTGCAACGGTAAGTTCTGACCTCGTTGAGGCATTAAATGATTTAACAGATGAGAAATATCTAAATAGATCAAAGTTTATTGAAGATGCTTTAAAGAGAACAATAAAAGCTGAATTTCCAGATATTGCATCTAGATATAGTTTCTAAGTAATATTACATGTATTACACGCAATACAAAATTCATGTTTTAGGTTGTTTTTCTCATATTAATTTTGATGATTTTGATCTAATTAGAGAGAAAATTTACTTTATATGAAAAAAAAATTTTAAAAAAAATAATTATCTATATAATATTATATAGGTACATATGGTATATTTTAAAGTAATATATGTATTACTTATAATACAAAATGAAGACAGAACACATTTAGATGTTAAAAGTAGATAGACAAAAAGTCATTTGTAGATAATTAAATATGTGTAAAAT
>JAUVZH010000305.1 GCA_030602675.1 Candidatus Heimdallarchaeota archaeon
GCATTCAAATTATCAATAAGATCCATTTTTTGATCAGGTAATAATTCTGCATAATAATCATCAATTGTTAATTCTCTAGCAATCTCTGCTGCTGTTTTTGAATTATCTCCTGTTAACATTATTGATTTCTTTATTCCTAATTCCCTTAACTCTACAACCAAGCCTTTTGCATGTGGTTTTAATTGATCCCAAACTGATATTATTCCGAAAACCTCTTCGGTATTACTAATTATCACAATTGATTTCCGTTCTTGTTGCTTTATTGCTATTTCAGCAGCTAACTCACTGTTTACTTCTAGTTCATTTTCCTGTATTAATCTGTAATTGCCTGCTAACCACGTTTGTCCGTTTATATCTCCTTGTATACCCATTCCAGCAATAGTTTTGAAATTACTTACATCATATGGTTTAATGCTTTCTTCAGTCATTTTCTCTTTGATTGCTTTAGCAATTGGATGTTTTGAATTCATCTCTAATGATCCACAAATTTTGAGCAGCTCATCTCTTTTTATTGATTCATTTGTTATTATGTCAACAACTTCTGGATGACCAATGGTTAAGGTTCCAGTTTTGTCAAATGCATAAACATCTGTTTTACTCAGAATTTCAAGATAAGACCCACCTTTTATCAAAACACCATTTCTGGCAGATTTACTAATAGCAGTAACAATTGCAATAGGGGTAGATAAAACAACTGCACAAGGACATGATATCACAAGAATTACTAAAGCGATTTTTACCCAATCAAGGAATATTGCTCCGGGAATTACCAACGGAGGAATAAGTAGAGTTAGTGAAGCTATCAGAAACATTATTGGAGTATAATATTTAGCAAAAACGTCGATATAGCGATCAATAGGTGCGCGTTGATCAGAATTTTCTACAAGTTCAACAATTTTTTTCAAGAAAATGTCTTCATATCGTTTTGTAGTTTCAATTGTTAATGTACCATCCTCGCATAAGGTACCAGCATATACAGTACTATCTTTCGTTTTTAGTGCAGGCCAAGATTCTCCTGTAATTGGTGCTTGATTAACATAGGATTTTCCTGAAACTACAATACCATCAAGAGGAATTCTATCTCCGGATTTAACAATTATTTTTGTCCCAGGTTCTACTTCATCAGCTTGTACTATCTGCTCTCCATCAGATGTAAGAATAGTTGCAGTTGAAGGAGCATAATCAATTAACCTCTCTATTGAGTTTCTTGCACTTTCAACACTAATTTCCTCAGCAATCTCTGCAATTGAAAACAGAAAAACTATGCTTGCTGCTTCAATATCTTCTCCGATAATTATTGCAGCAATAGCTGCAACAGACATTAATATATTGATGTCAATGTTCAAATTTCTAATTGAATAGAAAGCTTTTCTAAAAATAAATATTCCACCAATTAACGTTGCGACAATTAGAATTACTCGTGCAGGAATATTCTTTGTTCGTTCAGGAAGATTTAAAGGAATAACAAATTCGAGAAGAGCTCCAATTAATAATAATAAACCAGCAACAATTGTTGTGTAAAAGGATTTTTTCTTTGTTAAGAGTCGTATAATAGATTGATTGTGTTTCCTGTCTGACTCTTGACCTTTGAATTCATCCTCAATTTCTTCATAAACTGAGTAACCTGATTTCTTAACAAAATCCTCTATTTTAGTAAATACAAGTTTTTCTGGATCGTATTCAAGATATAGTCGTTTAAAGACAATATTTACTTGAGCATCTAGCATTCCATCTAAAGCAAGAAGTTTTTTTTCAAAATTTTTCGCACAACCTGCACAATCAATGCCAATGATTTTCAAAGTTAATTTCTGGTTAGTCATTAAAACTTGCCTTTTTGCTCTTGTTTATCTACAAATGAATACAAATCATTTCAAGTTAATTTAAGATACGATTTAAAAAATAAGAAAATGAAGCTTAAATATTATTATATTAAACTTAATTTTGATTTTCTGAGAGCTATTACTAGTTTTTTAAACTTAAACTGAGTTATTGTCTTTTAGTCATTCCTGTATGATAAAGTGGTCTAAATGGGTTTCAGTTTCTACTTCAAATCAGCTTTGAAAAATATACGTTATGGTAAGAAACAGTCCACTTTGTATACTTTGGGAATTATTGTTGCTGTGACACTACTTGTGTCAATAAGACTTTGGTCTTCTACAGCTGAAGATTTAGCAGCTCAAGATTTTTTAACTAATCAAGATTATGAAATAAAATTTACTAGCATTCAACCAGTTGAAATTCCAGCAATGATTGAATGGTTAAGTACTGATCCTGTTGTTCAAGATATACATGAATTATATTATAGTTTGGCTTGTTTTAATGCAGAGGACAAAGCACCAAATTATCGTTGGTCACCAGAAGACCAGCAAGAAGATATGAATGATCCCATTTCAGTTACTGCTTTAGGTCTTTGGCCTAAATCCTCTTTAAAAAGAATAGAATCACAATTCTCTGTCCGTGGATCTTTCGACCTGCAATTAAATGAGGTTTTGATCAGTGAATATGAAGCACTAGAGCTTGAAAGTGTTTTTGGATATTCTATTGAACCTGGAATGGTAATCAATTTAAGTATAGCAAAAAGAAGTCCAGAATTAGGACAAGTTCTTATCCAGCATTTTCAGCTTGAACATTTTTTTAATGTAACAATCAAAGGCATTTATCGAACTGTTCCTACAATATCTATGTTACAGAAAACATTTTCAGCAGGCTTCTTACGTGATTCTGTAATCTTTTTGCGAGAGAATGTAGAGGATGTTCATATTAATATAATGGAAGCAAATGGTATTCAGCGTGCTTTAATGATTAAAACCAACATCTATGAAACAAAAAAAGATGGTATTGGAGAAATCTTGAATAAAATAAAGAACTTGGCAGATAGAATGTTAATAGCTTTTCCATTTTCAATTAGTACAATTTTAGAAGCTCCCATGCTAGAATTGCAGCAAGCATATACTTTAGCTCAAAATTCTATTATCTTTGTTGTTCCAGTTGCAACTATAAGTGTAATACTTACTATATTTACAATGAATATTATAATAGAGAATAGAAAGAGTGAAATTCATACTATAAAGGATCGCGGAGGGCAAAAATGGCAAATTATTAGTATTATGCTTCTAGAATTCCTTATTTTAACTCTTATAGGATTAACTGTATCAATATTTTTGGCATTCATTGTTGCTTCGTTTATACCAGCAATTGCCTCTGGTTCTTTTTCGGGAGCTGTTTTTGGACAGTTTATATTAGAAGTTATTTTTCCTTATTCATTTACATTTTATGTAGCATTAGGTACTTTGTTTATAACAAACATATTTGGCATGCTAAAAATATTGAATGTTTTAGCGAATAATCTAGAGGAGAGACAAATCAAGCTCAAAAAAAGAATATTGAACATTGTTATTTCAATCCTTTTAGGTGGCTTATTTGTTTTATTTACTTCACTACTAATTTACACTACAATACAATCAAATCGAACTACACATGATAGCTATAATTTTACATTATATCAATCACAAAGAAGTATGTTGATTTTTCTTCTTTTGATTTTACTAATAATGACATTAGCAACTATACTAACATTGTTCTTAGACAAGATTATTGGTAACTTAAAGAGAGTATATCGCAAATTATTTCAAAAGAACTCATTCTTTATTACCAATTCATTAAAACGTTCTGAGCATAAATTAACCTCACTACTAATTGTCTTTCTTATAGTTGCAAGCATCAATATCTTTTCATTAAATATTTATACAACGATTAATAATAACCAACAAGCTGAACATTATTATAATAATGGTTCAGATTTCAGAATCCAGACTTCTTATGTAGAAATGGATTATGCTCAAAATATATCACAGATTGTTGGTATAAATGAAGTCATGCCAGTTTTGAGGGTTGATGCTTTTCTAGGTGATGAAGTAACTGTTTATGGAGTGGACCCTTTAGCTTATTCAAGAATAGGTCGCTGGGATAGTTTCTATTCGAATCAAAGTGAAATTGATCAAATGTTATATGCATTAAATCAAAATGATAGAGGAGTTATATTAAGCGATGTAACAGCGATGGCAAATAAGCGAACAATAGGCGATCGAGTTGTTATTAGAGGTTTACCAAATACAACCACAGCTACTTATCAATCATTCAATATAACAGGTATAATTCATTCTGCTCCGGGACTTGGCTTAGCTTATGGTCGCAACATAGAATTAAATCAACCAAATCCTGAGTTTGTTATTATAAATCAAAGAACATTGTCTAGAGAGTTTGCTGTTGATATTACAAATTTCTT
>JAUVZH010000231.1 GCA_030602675.1 Candidatus Heimdallarchaeota archaeon
TTAATTGTGGAATTTTTATACTAGATTTGCTTGAAGAACTCACCTTTTGATACCCTGCCTTATTTATTACTAGCATTAATCAGAATAACTTTTATATTAGTTTTATACCTTTATCAATATAAATATTATAGTTGTTCCAGTTTATCAATAATTTGCAAATTTGGTTGATTATTAAACTAAAAATTTCGACAAAATTGATGAGTGGCTGTGTTAAAGATGAAAAACAAATCAAAACTTGCGGTAGGGTTGTTTTTAGTTTTAGGTTTAATAGTTGTAACAACTATTGTTACAAATATCTATGCAGTACCTCCTATTGAAGATGGTGGAGACGATCCAGGAAATGGACCGGGACCTGGTATTTACTTAAGAATACCAACTGAGACAGAATTCTACAAGTATGAAAATAACCAACTATTCTTAATTTTTGAAACTCCTTCATCAGAAATATAATGTAATTTTACATTATCATTTCTTTTTTTTCTTACTCAACATCCTTTAATTACTTGACTTGTTATGAGAAGAAAAGAAAATATCAATAAAAGGCTATTTTTAAAAAAAAACTGATATTTGATAGCAAACTAATAAATAGTAAATCGCTAAATCTTTCTTGATTATTATGTCTGCATATAATAATGAAGAACTGAAAGAACAAGGTTCAGAGGATATTACTTTACCTACAAAGAATTCTTCACAGAAAAAAAATAATCAGAAGTTTCGTATAGGGAGGACTTTCTGGGATCGTATACCAAAGTATAAGTGGTGGGTTACTCCTTTAAACATTCTATTAATTGGGATTTTTCTAGTAGTTATTGATGTTATTACTTTACCTAATACTGGCTTCCTTCTAATAGATTGGGCTTGGTGGCCAATTGGAGGAATGTTCTTTGCATATATTGTTAGTTTTATTATCTTCAAGCGTCCAGAAATTGCTTGGATTGTAGGACCAATATTAATGGTTGGAGCGAGTGGTTTGCTTTTAGCAATTGATTTAGTCTTTCCTCCAAATGATGGATTCCTTGGGATGGATTGGGCAATCATACCAATTACTGCTCTCTTAACTTTTGGTGTACTAATTCCAATAGTAACTAAATTTGGACGAAAGAAAGAGAAACCAATTGACAAATTTAGGAAAGCTGTTGCTGAAATGAAAAAACAAGAAGAGCAAGATGTAAGTTAATTGAAAGATTGATTATGAATCTAGGAGAGGAATAATAATTGTCACAAAAAACCACTATATTAGATTCAATAAGAAAAGATAATACAAAAAGATCACGAATTGTTCGTGATTTTGTTTCACCTTACAAAGAGATGATCTCCTGGTTGAATTCTGTTACAATCAGCTATATCAGAAGAGATGCAAATTCCTCATTATCATCTTCTCTGCCTATGGAATCAATATTAGCTTTAGTTGATAATCTTGCTCCTGAAAAGGTGGAGCGAAATGTAAGAGATAAAGCTGGACCATTCTTCAATAAGGGTAATGAAGTGGGTGTATTACTAACACATGGTTTCTGTTCTACAGCTCAGGAGATGAAAGAACTCGGGGAAATCATTAACAAGCAACTTGGTTATACAACTTTTGCAGTATTGTTGGCTGGACATGGAACTAGTCCTGGTGATTTGGCGCAAACCAATATGATCGATTGGTATAAATCAATAAAGGAAGGGTATGATTTCCTAAAACAAATTTGCAATAAAACAGTGCTACTTGGACAATCACTTGGTGGAACATTATCTCTCATTTTAGCTGCAAACGAATCTGTAGATGCAATAGTAACTTTATGTGCTCCAATAAAAGTTGAATATTTCATGCAAGATTATCTATTCTTAGTATCAGATTTATTGAAATATTTCCCTCGAAGAAAAGAAGAGATTGCTATAATGGAAGAAAATAGCTTGATAAACTATCGAGTATCAGCACTTAAAGCTGTAGAGCATCTATTGGACACAATGGAGATTGCTAAAGAAGAAATTAAAAAAGTGACAGCTCCGTTATTAACTATAACTGCTGGAAAAGATGAGAGAGTGCCTGTATATAATGCTGAGAAGATTCGCGAACTTGTAAGTAGTGAAATCAAAGAAGATTATTTCTCTGCTAATTCTCCCCACACTATCTTATATGGGTCTGAGAAAATGCAAATTATAGATAAAAGTTTGCATTTTATCAAAAAAATAGTGAAAGGGGCATAAGAAAGAGGATTTCGTTCTTATTTCCCTAATAATTCATCACTTGACTTTCCTAGCCATGTTAACCCAAGTGCACCAGGACCAACATGAACTCCTATTGCTGTACCTATTTCCCATATGAAGAATTCGAATTTCTTTTTAGTAGTCTTCTTCAGGTGGTTCATAAGCTCCTCTGCTTTTTCAAAATTGCGAGAGTGCATAATAACAATTGCTTCATTTTCTGGAATTTCAACAACCAATTTCTCTCCTAGTCTTTTCAGGTAATCCATTTTTGCATCTTCACCACGAACTTTCATAGGAGATGCTATTTTCCCATCTTCAAAGGTCAACAACGGTTTATAGCTTAACATTTCTCCTAACAAATGCTGTATTGTAGAAATTCTTCCTGATCTTTTTAGGTATTTTAACGGTCCAACAAAAGCATTCATTTGTATATTTGGTATTAAGTCAGTTTTCAATTTCTCCAAAATTTCTTCTTTTGCTAAACCTGCTTCAATCATTCTTGCTACTTTTAAAACTATTAACCCAACTGGTAGTGTTGCATTTCTACTATCTACAACAGTGATTTTGTCATTAACAAATTGCTTTGCATAAATCACACCATATCCAAAGATTCCACTTAATTCTCCTGAAATATTAACCATTATTGCTTCATCTGCTTTCTCTAAGGCTTTATCAAAAGTCTCTTTATAGACTCTCGGAGAAGGAACCCCAGTTGTTGGTTCTAAATTCTCCTCAACAATTTTATGGTAGAATTCTTCCGTTGTTATATCAATATATTGAGTTCTAGTTTCATCAGGAAAGTAAATTGAAATTGGGAGAATGACTATGCCATGCTTTTTGATTGTTTCAATTGGCAGATCACAAGCTGAATCTGCAATGAGTATCAATTTTTTCTTTTTTTGCGCCATCTTGTATCAACTATCTTTTGTTTATAGAATGTATAGTTGGTAATAGATGGAAAGTATACTAGCTTTTAGAAAACTAATTGTTCTTTTGCTATTAAATTTTGTCAGTTTATTTACCTTTAGAGTTATTACTGTAAGAGATATAAAAGAAAAATGGTTTATGATCAAATTAAATGTCTATCTATAAACCCCCATCATTTCCGGTTTAATACCATGGTCGGATTTATAGATCATATGTTCAACTTGACCGATTAATCATATGTAAAATAGGATATTATACAATTTTCAATTGTCATAATAATTCTCTAAATACCTATATTTTTGCTATATTGATTACTAATAAGAACTTTTTTTTGAATAATTAGGAATTCATTTTATTACTGTATACTTGAAAAACTTAAAAATCAATAACTTCTATTTTTCCAAGAACAATAATGACTTCTGACGTAAAGCTAGATAAATTTGGTCAATTTTTGATGAGTAATTTAAGAGATGCATCCATTGATTTCTTCGACAAATTAATGATCGGTTATTGGAAAGCCAATGTATTACAAGACATCCAAAATGAGATTAAACAATTAACAGCAGATCAGAAGAACCTTCTTCGTAAATGTGTTGCTGCTACAATGGATACTGCTATTCACGATTTCTTAATAGCGCTTGAAGAAAATAATGTTACAACCAAAGATATACAAATAAAAATAGATGGTGAAGATATCGTTCTTGAGAGTAAAAGTCTTCACAAGGAACTGAATGGTAAGGATGGATGGTTCGCAAAGTTTAGTCGATATAAAATCGATTTTTAGTTTTATGTCAATTATTTTTGGGATTTCTATATCTTAAATTCACAGTTTTTTCAAAAAAGAGAAATTAAGCTTATTATCTTGCTTACTTCAACAAGAACAACCGCTAAATGCTTCTGTACAACCTGCACATGCTTCTAAAAATCCTAATAGTGCTTGTCCACAACAACCACAAGCATCCAAACAAGGAGTATCTGGTTTCTCTCTCCTTCTTTGTCTCTTCTGTGCACGATGACCATTCACTTCCTGCTTAATGGCTTCGGGTGATTTTTTACCATTAACAACATCAGTAAGACCAAAACCACAGCTTCTACAGATATTATAAGTTCTTAAATTCCTGGCACCACATGATGGACACCAAACAATTTTCTTTGTATCTTGCACTTGGCTCTCACTAACTGTACTAGTAACTAATTCAACTCCACATTCCTTACAAAAAGCATGAGCTGAACGAGAAACTTTTCCACATTTTGGACAAACTTTTTGTGACACATTATTCCCTCATGGAAAAAATTACATTTAGCTATTAATATTAGCATAATCATATTTACTCGATAATTAATAAGATTTTAGCATTTAATGAGGTAAAATTCATAGGTGATGAAAAAGCAAATTACATACATTGCAAAATTAAACCTAAAAAAGGCGGGATTGGCTTTTAACTCAAAGGAAAGTAAATTGCCAGATTTTGAAGATCTAATCAGGAATGGGCATTTTAAAAAAACGTTGACCCAAATATCTAGAATACAACAGCAGCAAGAAATAACAGAAGAAGAAAATTTGCTTTCTGAAGCATACAGAAGTTTAGCTATGGTTGAATTAGGGAATATAGATGATACATTGAATTTAATTAATGCTGTCTTAAAGAAGATTAACAAATTAACAAATCCTAATCTTTACTTAATAGCCATCTACATCAAAGCTCTTATTTTGCAAAGAATTGGTAGTTTACATAAAGCTGACATTTTGATTGATCAAGAAATATCAAAACTTGATTCATTAAAACTAACAGAACATGAATACTTGAAACACAAAGCTAATCTCTTGTATAGAAAAGGGTCTATTAATTATCATTTGGAGAAGCATGATGACAGCTTAGGAATTTTGGAAGAAACATTATCAATTCAAGAGGAAATTAATGATAAGTATGTAATTGCGAAATGCTATGAAATTATTTGCTTTATTCACAAAGGCAGAGGAGACTTTAGCAAGGCTATTGACTTTTTAACTCGAAGTAAAGCTATCTTCGAAGAAATTGATAACAAATACGAATTATCAATTGAGCTCTTTCATCAAGGAATGATCTATTATGAGAAGGGTCGATACATTTTAGCAATAAAATATATGGAACAAATTCTACCATTCAT
>JAUVZH010000287.1 GCA_030602675.1 Candidatus Heimdallarchaeota archaeon
ATGATACATCGCCGTCTATTGAATTAATAAAATAGTTTCTAACAATATCCGCACTGCCTATTTCATCATACCATTGCAATGTATAACTGATTACTCCTAAATCACCTAAAGTCATAATGACATCTATTGCAGTAATAACATTTTCCTGGAATAAATCATTGCGAAGATTATGAGGCGTTACGATAACATTGTTAAAAACCAATGCTTCACCTGTTTTTATGATTCTGACTTCAGGAATGATAACTGCACCATTGTTTTCTTCGAGTCTGAGGGTTTCCTCTCGATAGTACTCATAAACATCTGATAAGAAATCTTCTGAAGTAGTATATACCACAAAGGTTGTTCCTTCTTTCCAAGGATAATGATCCATGCGAAATACATTGTTCTCTCGCCATCCACCACTATAAAATGCATAGTACCACCAGTTGCTTTTACCATCTAGTGAATCTATGATATGCGTGTTAAGTAAAGGATCAAAATGAAAGGTCATATTTAACTTCCCCTGTAGTTCCAAGTGAACTAAAATATCAAACAAGGAAAAAGCTCCTTCTGCAAAAACATCCGGTCGAACAGTTTCAACTAGTGATGAATTGAAATCAAAAGAATCTGTTCCTATTCTTAATGATGCATTTATACCTGGATTATTGTCTGGTGGAATGAGAAATGTACCATTTGGGATCGCTGCGATTATAATTATTGTAATGAGTGCTGATGATGCAATAGCTGTTGCAGTATTTGGAGCTAAACTTATTACTTTGTTACGAATAAAGACAAACTTTATTCCAATAGCAACATGGATAATTATGAAGATAGTTAGCAGTGAATCAAAGATTCTATGCCATTCAAATGGTATGACTTTACCTATTGAACTAGCATACCACTCGTATCCGTTAAGACCTGAAAGAATAACGAATATTGTTGTAATAATTATTAGCCAACTTGTAACCCTTGATGTGATTTTTAGAACATAAAAGAAGGTTGCTCTTCTATTTTTGACATTCGATATCATTCTGGACCAATTGGCTCGCATAAAGATTGCAGTGTAGATTATATGGGCAATTAAAATGGGTAGAAATATCCATTCAAAAACTCTATGAATTGTAGCCATTCGATAATAATTATCAAACCAACCATGAGTAAGACTATAACCAGTATAGATAGTTGCAGCTGCTAAAGGGACAAGCAACCAGGAAATAACTCTATGAATAATTACTTTTGTATTGGGCATATTCTAACAAGGTTATACACGCTATGGTGGAATAATAAAATACTCAGTTATTTCGTGAGAAGAAAATTCCATTTTGATTTAAAATATAAGCTATTTTTAATAAATTTCTATTAGAAACTAAAATCATTCACCGAATTTTCGTTCTACAATCTTCATATGCTTAGCTAATTTGTCATGTAATCTGCTAACTTGTTGAATAACACTCTCTATTTCCATCCGTTCCATTCCCTTAACGATATTTGCTTCATTAAACTCAGATATTTTATTATTTAGTTGTTCAAAAGCTTGCAATAAGTCTCTACTTTTCTTCATCTACAGTCCTCTGGAAAATGTGCAAAGGAATACACATTTCTAACATGTAAAAATAAAGAATAGTTGCATATAATTTCTATGGTTTAATTATGCTTAAAAGAGGGTGGGTTAGAGACGGACTGAAAAAGTAAGGGATACGTATCAGTCCATCTCGGTTCTTTAGCCGGAGAATAATTGCTAAAGCATGACATAATGGATTATTAATCCTGTTCAATTTATTAGGGGGGTTATTTGTTTTTTCTAGTTCTTATCTGGAAGAAAGATCAACTAGTTTTCTCCGGCATTTTTAAAGTGTTTTTGGGATTTGTTTGTTCTAAGAGATCTTGGCTTTTCTCCGGCTTTGATTTATAGTCAGGATTCTTTTTGGTTCTTTGTACCAAGTTAATTGTTTCATTGTGATTAGATTGTTATTATGAATTGTTATTTTGTAATCATTGACTGTTAGTTATTTTATGGAGAGTTTGTTTTTTCTTTGTAAAGGTGATCCTGTTTTAGCAACCTATTTTGTCGTTGTTTTTAGTTTTCAAGGTGTTTGCCAAGGTTTTGAGGTGAATAATTGTGGTTTGTTATCCAATTAATAGAACATTATGAAACTATTAAAGCGTTTTAGGAAATCCTTACAGTGTTTGTAGGCAAAAGATTCGGGGATTCTAGTAAAAACCTCCGCTCTTTTTTTGTGGTAGTGACAAAAAGAAAAAGTAGATTTTCACAAAATAATTGATGTTAATCTGACTAATCGTATAATGAATTCAAATTATCAACAAATTCTTTTGCTTCAGTAATGGATAAATCATACCAATTTTTGTATGCACTAGCCACTGCAAATGAAAATCCCTCACAAATATTCAAACAATATATCTTAGTAACAAATGGCAGAATATTTTCAACAGATCTAAGTGGAGCTGTTGGAACAGCCAAAGTAATTTCTGCTGCTCCTAATTTTTTTATCCACTGGGAACCTGCTTTCATTGAAAATCCAGAAGCAATTCCATCATCAACGATTAAGACTTTTTTATTTTCAAGAGAAGGTATATCTGGAAGGCCAAACTCAGCTCGAAGCTTAGCTATTCTCTCTATAGCTTGTTTTATCTGTCCTTTTGTTTCTGAATTTGAAATGGTATAATGTGAGATTAACTGATCATTAAGAATCACTTGCCCATCTGGTGTAACTGCTCCCATGCCTGCTTCTGTTGACCATGGAACTTGTACTTTACGAACTATCATTAAGTTATAAGGGATAATATCAAAATCCTTAGCTGATAGTAGACCAAAGCCTACTGGTAAACCACCACTAGGAATTATGAGCAAAATATCAAACTTACTCTTTTGAATTAACTTTGCAAGCATCTCCCCAGCTTGAACTCGAGTATCAAAAATGTATTCCTTATTGTGTAATCTTTTATCTTCAACTATCACAACACATCAAATATACTATTCAAACTTGATTAAAATAAATTGTTCACAGAGATAGGAATTAAGTTTGAATACTATCATTAATTTAGACCATGGCATGCTTCTATGGTCCAATCGATGAGAGGTAATAGAGCTGACGCAAGATTTTCTCCTTTCTTAGTTAATAAATATTCAACTTTTGGGGGCAATTCAGGAAAGACTTCTCTTTGAAGTAATCCTTCTTTTGTGAATTCATTCAATCTTGTAGATAATGTTGCATCACTAATTCGATCTTTTTTCCATCCTTTTTGGAGCATATCTCTGAGTTCATTATATCGAATTCTTTTACCATCTTTTAGTAGATAAATTAATCTAATTCCCCATTTTTTACTAATTAGTTTAAGGATTCTTTGAGCTGGAATAAAACAAGGGAAGCTTTTGTTATCTTTTGAACAATCATCTTTTTTGGGGGTTTCTGTAACGTCTTTCATATTACTTCACATTCTCGAAGTTACTCAATAGTACTTTAGTGAGAATTTAAATATAAATACTTTCATAACTAAAGTAATAATACTTTAAAAATTAAAGTGTGGTGAAAAAATGAATAATGATTGCAAAGGAAAACCTAAACATAAATGTGGAGAATTCAAAGGAAACGAAGATAAAGAAGCAAAACTCAAACATCTAAAGGAATGTAGAGAAGATTTGTTAGAAAAAGTCGATGAAATAGATCAAGCAATTAAAAAGCTAGAAGAGTAAATAAATTACCTACAATGGTAATTTATACTCTAGCAATTGCCTAACATCTTTAGTATTTTTATTGTAGGGTTTTAATCTAAAACTTTTGGAATATTTTCTATGACCTTTCAATTTAAACTCTCTATGAGTTAAAGCAATTGCAGGCCAGTCTCCTCCAACTCCTCTTTGTTTGTAATCAATATTTAACGTGAGGTAATCTTTCTTTGGTAATTCGTTTATGTGTGCAGCATTTTCGAGATCACTCATAGAGTAAGGCCAAATGCTGAAATTTAACAACGATTTATTATAAGACTCAACAAGCAAACCAATGCCTTCTTTATTAGAAACTGAAAACCATCTTACATCTGTTCGGTTACCGTTTTCTTGAGGTTTGACATAATTATGTATCATATTATTTACGTTATTTGAATAGAGGTTAATCGCTGCACCTGTTTTTCTATCAAATTGAGTTTCATGGGGTCCTCTTCCATACCACTTAACTTCCTTAAAGTCACTTGGTAAAGACATCTGCATACCAAATCTTATCATTGATACTCTTGGAGTGAACTTCATATCAACAAGTACGTCTCCACTTCCATAAATTGTGTATGTAGTAACAAGATGAGTTAAACCTAATGGAATTCTAGATTTAGTAGTAATTTTGACAACATTAGGATTCACTTGTTTAAATTTTATCTTGACCAAACTTTGGTTTCTGTTAGCATCCTTCCATCTAAAGAGTCTGCGTTTGAATAGAGGTACTAAAAAGTTAGGTGCAAAGGTGAGTATTCCTAAATCATTATCAATAGGAGCTCTCCAAAAATTAGG
>JAUVZH010000139.1 GCA_030602675.1 Candidatus Heimdallarchaeota archaeon
CTCAATTTAATAACTATAACAGAAGGTCAGATAATCAAAAATGCTTGAAGAACAATAATTAAATAGTTATAAAAACAAATAGCTTTTTAATTTACTAGGGAAAAAACATTTTATTTATTGGAATTATTCTAAATTAAGTTAATACTGGGTGTATAAGAATGTCATTAAAGAATGTCCAAAGTTCACTATTAAGTCAAATAGGTTTTTCTGAGCTAGAACAGCAAGTATATTTGACAATTCTGGGAATTGGTAATGCTTCCCTTGGTGAAATGTATCTACAAACAGGAATACAATTAGATGAATTACAAGAGATTGTTCAAGAACTATCCAATAGAGGTTATTTAAAGAAGATTGAGGGGAAAATCAACAGATACATTGCAGTAGAACCTTTCCTCAAAGGATTTCTATTTGTCGAGAAGGAATTCCAAAATGACATCATTGGGATTGAAAACTCACTAATCAATGTATTTGATCAAAGTTATGATACTTTAGCTCAGCGTATGACAGAGTTCAAATCTTCTATTACTCCTATCTTTGATAAAGTTGCAGAAGAATTACGAACTTCTAATGAACAGCTTAAAATGGATTTAACAAATTCCATTTATCGTCATTCTGATAAAGTCTCCAATTTGGCTGAGGATTTTGATTTAATGCTTACAGAAGGATTCTCAAAGACTTTCTTATCCATTAGCAATGAATTATCAAATCTTAGTAATGAGGTAAGTGTACTTCTTCGAGATGAATCAGATAAAGCAACTGAAAGAATGCAAAAATTTGAGCAGTTGATGAATAAAACAATACAAGATATGTTTGAACCTTTAGATAATGCAATAATTGAATACAAAGCAACTGTTCCAGAAAGATTGAAGACAATTCTAGATGAGAATAAAAATGAGATAAGTACTTTACAGAAAAATGTTAAATCAATTACAAAGTACAGTATTACTGAGTTAAGCACTACCTTAAAGGAATTTGATAAAGGTATTGTAGAAGTAACTAATAAAGCTGCTAAAAATTACTCTGATGTAGTATCTAATTACAAGATTGCTACACATGGTATAATAAACCAAGAGAAGAGTAAAATTGATACTGCAGTTGTAAAAGTAATAGAACACGTAGGTAAGAACATTGACCAACTCTCTGTGGAAGCTTCAAACCTAAAAGAGAACATTGATGAAATAGCAAAAGCTGGTTTGTTAAAGAAACCTGATCCAAAATTAGTACAAGAAGCTAAAGAACGATCTGATAAAATCAATAATTTATCCCAACAAATTAAGAGTGCGTATGATGAAGCTCTTAAGATTTATCAAAAGAACATCATTGAAGGAATCAGTCAGTTAATGAAGAACAATGATGCAGTTCTCACAAAACAACTGAAAGATGGATCTACACAATTAAAGTCATTAAAAGAGAAATTAAGCAAAGATTGGGATGCAGTAGCTAAGAAATATGAAGTTGATCTTAACAATGCAGTTAAAGATGTGTTAAAGGAAACAAATCCAAAGATCACCAGCACCTCAAAAGAGGCATTTAATAACACTTTGAAACATGTAGAAGGCCTAAAGAACAACATATCAATAATCTTAGCTCCACTAAGAGATGTTATATTTACAGATCTAGAAGACGCATTGGAGAATCTATTCCTAAATTCATCAAAGAGATTGAGAATGCACAATGAGAGTAATAACAAAGCCTTGGAAACTATACGCTATCTAACAGATGATATGAAGTTCGCATTTAAGACTCAAGTGCAAGAAGAGCTAAGCAAACCAAAATCAATTGCTTCTGAAATGATTTCTGCATATACAGGAACCTTAGATGGATATCTAACAACATTGAATAGAGATCAAACTTCTTCATTGGATATTATCGGAGATGCAGGAGAGAAATTCTTAGCAACACTAAAGGACTCCTTCACAAATTCCAGTAATGAAATATCTAGCAGGTTGGCAGGAATCATCTACAAGGTAAATGAGACAAAAACCTACCTGCAAGAAATAACTAATTCAGTTGATCAAATAATTCCTGTGCCAAGACCACATTCGATCATTATCTATGGAAATCAAAATTCTATGACAGCCATTTCTGACATGTTATTACGAACGAAATCAACTTGCACAGTTGTTATTCCAACAATTGATCAGAACTTGGTTAACTTGTTAACCAAACAAATCTCAAAAAGAGTTAGAATTCGTGTTCTCGCTGATGTTGATCCATTTAGTGATGAAGCACTCCTTGCTGCTCTCAAGGAACAAGGAAACATTACTATTTGGCAGTACACAATGAGAGACTTCTACGCAGTAACTCGAGATGGTGCAGAAGTACTATTAGCTCCAACAACTAGAGACGGCGAGCTAACAAGCTTTGTAACAGAACAAGATGCTCTCGTTAGAGCCATTCAACAAATTATTAATGCTTCATTCATGGCTCGTTCTAAAGAACTCTGAGCCAATCCCTTTTCTTTCTTTTTATTATCTAATCACTTGAAAGCATTAAGTAGATTTTTTAGTCCCTTAAACCACAATGCCGTGCTGTGATTAATCAAGCTTTTAGCTTTAGCTGAAATATGCCAAATATCCAAAAGCTCATACTCTCTTTTTGCAGTAACAAAGAAATTCTTCAAAATAGGCAGTATTATGCTTTTCTTCTTTAGCATCTTCTGTGGAATGTCTGGAATAGCTTTTCCTTCACTCGCACCAAATCCTTCAATGAGACCTAAAAGACCCAAGCAACCCGATTCAAGCAAAATGTCAAAAGAATTTGTTAATGGAATTATGAATTTATATGCAGGCATACTAAGTACAATGAGAGGATTATCATTAGGATCTAAATTATCAATATCAAGTAGATAGAAAGCATCTTCTTCATTTTCAGCAAACCTAATAAAACGCTTGTCCGGGAGAAGGTTAACCCTTTTTGCTGTAAAGAAAAGCTCATCGCAAGCGTTAATTAATAGATGTGAAGGGTAGTCTAAATCATCTAGAAAATACTTACTTTCAATAAGAAGACCGTTGGTTTGTTGATAAAAAAGTTTCAAGTAGTCAGGTATTTGCATATCCTTGAAGAATAATAACTCATCAATGTGAATATTTGTTAAACCGTTTCTGAAAGTTACTTCCACTTTTGAATCATCTAAGTATTTGTCAAGGATGAGAATGGTAGTCAACTCCAGTTAGTTGTAGAACAACTATGACTAATAAACCTTTTAAAAATAAGAATATTGACCCAGTAAAAGAGATTATTTTTTCTTCTTTCTTTTGTCTGTAATGTGTAAAATATCTAAATCAATAGGTTTAGACATTTTAAGCTCTGTTATATTAGATCCACATGAAGTACAAGTAACGCTACCGGGTTTGTTCAAAGCTTTACATCCTGGACATTCTACTTGTGTCTCATTTTTGTCAATTTTAACATCAACACGTTTAGTAACGTCGTGTGAGTATTTAGGACAAATATTACTGTTTAGTACTAATTCAGTTCCACATTTAGGGCATTTTCTTCCCTGTCTGTGGGTCTTTCCGACATCTATTTCCCAAAAAGCCAATTTACAATTCCTCTTTAATTAGTACTGCTCCCTAGATTATTTAAACAATCGGAAATGTGAAGCAGTTACATGCTGCTCTTAGCAAAATCTAATTTCTAATCTATTTAATAGACACTTTGATTTCTGCGTAAGTTACCTAGTGCTTTCAAAGTGTCAATAAGGTTACACTAAAACTTACAAAGTGTGACCGCCAGTAATCGTCGTTGTCTTACAAAGTGTCAATGTGGATTTTCTGTCATTGTTGAATAGGAGTTGTTCTTTCTAGCAGAATTATGTTATTTAAAACCAAGATTACAGCAATTAAAAATACTAAGAATATCTCAAAATAAATAGAAGAGTGAAGTAAAAAAAATTACTTCATTAGCTCTTTCATTTTGTTATAACCTAACTCAAAGGCTTTCATGTTAGTAGCTACGATTTTCTCATTTCCTTTGAATCTAATGTTTAATGACCTCTCGAGAGATTCTTTAGTTAATGGAAAACCAGGGGTTGCGAAAAGGGTACCAACAAGAACAACATTTTGAGCTCGAGTATCTCCTGCTTGAGTGGCAAGATCATAAGCGTCAATAGTGTAGACTTTGTCAGTGAATTTTGTGATAATGGAAAGAATATCTTCTACTTCAGGATATTTGGCACCTTTCTTAGCACTTAGACTTGGTGGGACAATTTTATGACTGTTCATGATAACAATGCCAGTTTTAGGATTGAGTTTGCGCATAGCTCGAGCAGTTTCGCCAAGTTCAAAGCTTACAAGAACATCTGCTCCACCATCGGGAATCAAAGGTCCACTGATAGGTCCTAAACGGATTTCAGTGTTGACAACACCACCTCGTTGAGCCATACCATGAATCTCGCTTTGAGCAATGTTAACATCTGAAACTAGAGCAGCATTACCAATAAGATTAGCAGCTGTTAAGACTCCAGTACCGCCGACACCGGCAATTTCAATCTGATAAGGTTTATCTAATTTGGTCATCTTTTTTCACCTCTTAGTAAAAGCATCAACAGGGCAGAGGATGCGACAAACACCACAACCCATACACATGGACTCATCGATATGAGATTTCTTCTTCTCATCGTCGAAAGTGATAGCTGGACAAGCAAAGGATCTAACGCATGTTCGACAGCCAATACAAACTTCTTCGTCAGTGTAGTATGTGTCAATTTTCTTCTTTGCTTTTCTCATCTTACGAGTATATTCTAAAGCACAATCACGACGGGAAATGATAACTGATAGTTCACCAGAATCAAGAGCTTTGCCAATGACATCAATAGCGTTATCAAGATCATAAGGATCTATAATATGGAGATTTTTAATACCAAGTCCTTTAACAACTTGTTCTATAGTAACAATACCTGTAGGATCACCAAAAGCGCCTTTACCAGTTTCAGGAGTTGGTTGGAAGCCAGTTTTTAGTTATTCCTCATTTTCTTTATTACCTAAATAGCAAATAATAACTGCTGCTAAAATCGATAATCCAATACCAAAAACGATCCTACCACGATAAGCATAATTTGGTCTACTTCCAGAATCATTTGGATCAGTATTTGTTCGATAAATCTCATCATAATCTGAAAATCCATCATTATCTGAATCAGCTGAATAAGGTAAAGTTTCCAAGTAACCATTCTGATTAGCTCCAGGATTATCTGGACATTTAATATAACCTTCTTCTCTATCTGTTAAACCATCATTATCTGTATCTTTCAGTAAAGGATTTGTGCCATCGTGTAATTCCCACAAATTGAATTGTTCATCCATATCTAAATCCTCCCAAGCATCATTAATATTATTATAATTTGAATCTTCATTAAAAGGATTCAAACCATACAAAAACTCAAACCAATTAGGTAAGTCATCAGCATCGTCATCATCATTATATAAATGATAAAGAAAAGTATTCCAAATCGAGTTATTTAGAAAATCTATATCTGCAAAACTATAATTTAAGTTACTATAAGCCTTTACCCAAGAATTTTCAGAATAAGTATAAGGATATGGCATATAAATTGAGAGTCCATTTGCATTACCTTCTAAAGAGCTATCTTGGAAATTACTAACTATTATTTCTTCTAATCTCTCAAGTGTTCTATTCACATGCAAAACTAATTCAGGATACATGTTACATAGAATTTTGTTATTCCTCATATTTTGGAGAAAGTGTATTAAATCCATATGATCGTATTCAAAATCTAATGTATTTGATCGTACAGAAATAAACTCAGTAATTTCTGATTTATTAGATAAATCGGATAATTGAAGGAAAATGGAATTAAAAGGCTCAATGATATCTGAAACAGCGGACAAATCAACAAGTGATAGAGTTGTATCATAAAGAATTTGAATAAAGGGTTTAGAGAATCTTTTCTCATATGAATAAACAATACTTTCTGCTATTTCCAAGGGTGTGGTTATTCTATTTTTGTAGATTCTATTCAATGTTTTGTGGAATTTTAAATTACCACCAAAAAGAGGTTTCTGTGATGCAATTAAATAATCAGCCAAATTCCTTAATTCATATGCTGTTTCCAATGTAGCCATTAAGCAAGCTATTAAGTAGATAATATCAATTTTACCTATTTTATCAGTAATAGAGGTATTGATTGCTTGCTGAATTTCATCTAATGTTAAAACATCAAATATACTTGAATCATCACTTGTTGTTTCATCTATACAGGTTCCTTTTACACCGAATCCATGATTACAAATTGCGAGCATATAATGAGATGCTGGAAAATTATCAATACTATAAGTGATAAAATCAGAAAGAGTCGATGAATTATCCATCTCTCGTTCGTCCCAATCTTCAAGTAATAACGAATTTATTTTTGCATTATTGCAATCATGGTCTATTTGATATAATCGAGTGTTTGTCCAGTTATTAAGTGATGCATCATAATTCGGATTTCTATCTATTAATGCGATAATATTTATTCCTTCATCTTTTCTAAATCCCTTCTCCAGATCATTAAATAATTTCAACATATCATACTCTATGTTAGTATCTCCATTCATATAAAACATAAATGTCCAGATAGTATTTTTTGCTTGGGTAGTGCAATTAGGTTTTTTGAAACTGGAAGATATGAATGTGAAATTAATACAAATAAGACTTGACATAATTAAGCATGTAATTATTGAAACAGATATTTTCCTTTTATGGATTTTCAATGTAAATCAATTATTAATTGACGAATATCCTTTTTAAATAACTGCTAACAGTTAGTCGAAAGTATTCTTAGATTTTCTTAGCCAATTTACTAGGCTTATACCCTCAATTAGCGAGAGCAGCAAAGGTAATCTTCGTAAAGAGCAATTCACCGTAGCGTTTACAAGCG
>JAUVZH010000199.1 GCA_030602675.1 Candidatus Heimdallarchaeota archaeon
ATCTACCATCCTCTCCTAAAAAATTCCCCTGTGTAACATGCCAATCACTAGTATCAGAATCGAAAAGGTATTTGGTAGAAAAAGCAACAGTAACAACTGAGATTGTTAAGAAGAATGCAACTATTAGAAATTTCTTATCTATTTTGAAGCCTGAGCTAGAAGTTTTTTTTCTTTGCTTCTCATGACCCTCTTCCATGGTTTCTTCAGACATTGCTTAAGCACCAATAAATTCTCATGATACTAAGTAAATACAGTATATTTATTCTTTTGAATAGTTTGAAAATTAAAAAAGTGGATAAAGTGATGCTAAGAGAATTATTGGATTGTAACTTGTGGAAGTGGTCATTTCAAAAATGAATGTGTTATCTGAAATTGTCTTCATTTTAGCGATTTTATTCTTTTTATACAAGATATAGTGATGAGAGGATTTTGAGAAGCACTTTAATTCATCACTAGTATCATCAATTGATTTCCAAGTTAGTATATTTTTAGATTTTATTTGTGAAAGTGTTGATTTAAGGACTACATTGTCAGCTGATAATTTGTAAATTATGGCATTCTCTAACTCTCTTACTGTTATTTGAGCTTGAGTGCTTTCAAAAAGAAAAATGGCAGAATTATTTAGCATAGGTTTAATTTTACCTGCCTTTTTGTAACTGCCATTATCTTCTTTGGATAGTAACCATTGGTCACCAATTGAAGTTAGTTTTATTTTCACAGGTATCACGGCAATGGTGGGTTGATATCAAAATCTTTTTCCCATTCTACTTCATATTTGTAAGTAATTTTCTTCTCAGCATCGTGTCTTACTTTTAGTTCCCAAGTGTAAATACCTAGTGTATCACTAACCGGTTCTATATTTGCATTGAAACCCTTCACCTTGATTCTTTCTGATCTGGAGTAAGGAATTACATCCTTAATTGTTATTTGAGATGGTTCTTTTCGGTAATTGCTTAAAACAAGCTCATACTCATAAGAGACAGCTCTCTTTCCTTTCACTAAGCCAGCTTTCTCTTTTACTCGTTCTAAGAGTTTCTTCTTAGCAGTGATCTTCAGTTCTTCTCTTGCACCAAGCTTAAATTCTTCTCGAGGAGCTATTCTTTTGATGTAGGTTTCACCTATAAATTCTCCATCAGCATATACTTTAGCATTTCCTCCAAGGATAACTGCATCACCATTTATTATTTTGTCTTGAGCAATTACACCTAGAGCATCAGTTGCTGCCCAATAGAATTCTTTTTCTGATTTCAATTCATGTGTTGTTAAAGTAACTGGATGATTGTTGCCATCAGAAGGAATAGTCCATTTTCCTGATATCTCAAAGCTTTGGACACCAGATGGACTTTCTACGAGTTCTGCAGTAGATTCAACCATATCTTCAAGACCATAAGCAGCAAGTTCATCCCTAGAAGCTTCTTTTTCCTGATAAGCTATACTTGCAGGGAGAGCCATTTTCTTCGCTTTCATGGATCTTTTTGGTGCAGGAGGTGGTCTATAAGGATCATAGATATCTATGTAGTATGGAGTGGGGTCTATGACTCTAAGTGGTTTGAACACTGCGGTTGAAATTTCAAGCGAAACTTTAATCCAGTCTTCAAGAGTTCTATTTACTATTTGAGCCATGCCTTTCAAAATAGCTTTATCAGTTTTAAGATCTACATCATAGCTAGGTTCCCAGCTAACGCCAGTAGTTTGATATGAAAGCTCAAAAATAAAAGGACCTGGTTGGTTAACTTCTACGGCAATAGCAATTTCATATGTTTGTTCAACATGAGATAGATTGCGATACTCATTAATTTTGGCTTGCAAAGTGTTCAGTTTCTTTGTTACTTCTTCAATATCATTCTTGAGTTTCTGAACCCTTTTCATATACTCATCATTTCTTTTTGTTTCAAAAATAATAAACTCAGAAAGTGTTGCTAGTTGTGTTTCACCAGAAGCCAACCACTGTGGATATTCTTCTGAGAATCTCGAACTTAATACTTTCATTCGTTCGTTTTGATGGCTGGTAAACTTCAGTTGCTGTTGCAAAGATTGAAGAGTTTTTTGTAATTTTTCTTCGTCTTGTAAAAGCTTATTCAAGGCTTCATGTGAAACTTCTTCTTGATAGACAGTTTCTATATCTATAGCTCCTAACGAGCCTTTGCCTTTCCCTGAAACCCTTACACTATCTTTGTACAGGTTTTTGGTTAAACCAGTAACACGTACTTTTTGAAACCCTTTTTTCAATTCAACTTTACCTGAGCGGAAAACTCTGGCTCCATCCAAGTAGACAACAACTCTATCAATTGCTATTTTTAGTAAAGAATGATTTTTTTCAGTCATGAAATAACCCTCTAATTTAATGTCTCAGCTAGTACGTTTTCAGTCAAAAAACCTTTCGAAATGAGAATTCTAGATGTGTAAGGTTTTAACTTTCAACAATAGGTTAATATAACCTATTTATTTATGCTATTCACTATACAAATTGTTGGTGTTAAGATGGGTAATTTCATTGAGAAAAACTATCGGATACTATCAATAGCAGGATTCATAGTGATAGTTCTGGTAATTACAGGAGGATTAATCTTTGGTCCTTTTAATGAAATTCTACCTGAAACTTTGCGTGAAAAACTAGGTTATCCAGCAGAACATCCAAATTTGGAAACAGAAATTACCGTACAGCTAATTGTAGATTTTAATGGATTTCATGACAACATCAATGAAACGATTCTGTTTGGAATTAATCAAACAGCTACAGCTTACTCCATTTTAACTGTCGCAAATTTAACAGTAAAAATAAGGGAATATAATAACGGGTATTATGTTGAAGTCATTGAAGGAATTGAAGAAAATTCCAATTATTCTTGGTTTTACAAGGTGGATGGGGAAGCGGGAGCTATTGCTTCAAACAGATATGATTTGCGTGCAAATAACACCACATTTGTTCAATGGATATATCAAAGCTTTTGAAAAGAAGGATTGGAAGACATGTATGAATTGAAAAGAAAAACGATTATTAGAGTATTAACTCTAATCATTAGTGGTTCACTGTTTAGTTCTTTTATAGTGAATAATAACATATCAGCTGGTTTTCCAGGTGAATTCTATCATGGAGAGAATTTCACGTGGAGTATTGATAACATTTCAGAAGGAATTAATGGTTGGTATAACATTATTAGTTATGATGCTATAGCAAATTGGACTGCTACAACTAATGGCTTAGTAACATATGAAGTAACAAATTCTAAAATAATCAATGAGGAAGAGTATTTAGAAGGAAATCTCAATATAGGGAATCTATCTGTAACTACTGATTCTACATATATTGGATTTAACCTAGTGTTGTCAGTGTATCCTTGGTATGGCGGTTTAATATCTTTAGAAGATGATTGGGATGGATTAGCTACTCTCATTGACACTAGTGGTACATCAACAATCTATACTATTGAAGATGTAATTTTAGATCCACATATTGAAGCAAAGAAAATTACTTACAATGATGGTTTCCAGCAAAGCGAGTTAGTTTATGAGATTAATACAGGTATTTTGATGTCCGCAAATACATCCTCCGGAAATTTCTGGTTACAGATGCACCTAACTCAATCATCGATACCAATTCCTTCAGAAACTCAGAGCTTTCCTGTTTATTCAGCAATTATTGTCTTGAGCATCTCGTTTATCCTTGTCACATATCGACAGAAGAAAAAATAATACCCATCAAACAACTAGGAAGACTGCAAGTGAAAAATAATTCAAGTCTTAGTGAAAAGCAATCTTCAGAACCTATTGCTAATGATGTTGCAGTTGAAACTAAAATACTAGAAGCAGATGATTTACCTTTCACAGAATTAAGACTTGATGAATATACGCCAAAAAGAGCAACTCTAAAAGTTGCCTTACTAGCAATCTTTACAGCACTGGGTCCAGCATTATCCATTTCCTTTATTTGGTTTCCTTATTTTGAATTAATGACATTAACAATTTTCATTGCTGGAATAGTGCTTGGCTTCCTTTATGGTTCAGCTGTTGCAGTGCTTTCAGCAACATTGTATGAAATAATATCAATGGTTGCTATTGGTCCAGGATTCGTTGTTTTTCCATTCAAGTTGATTGTTTATCTTTTGATCGCTATAATTGGATCATTCATCGGAAAAACAACACCTAATAAAACAACTTACTTCTGGAAATTCTTTTTAGGAGTAACTGGAGGACTTCTAACTGTTCTTTATGATTTGGTAGTTAATATTGGAATGGTGCTTTTTTTGGAACTAACATTTACAAGCTACTTTATTATCTTATTAACAGGGCTACCTGTAACAGCTGCTAAAGTCGGAGCGAATATAACACTATTTGTTTTCATCCCAGACATCTTGAATAGAGCTTTGTATCCTTTGTTGTTTCGAGTAGAAGGATAAGATTTGAGTTCTAATATTTTTTTAATTGATGATTGTTTACCGATCCAAATACGAATCTGAATTTTTGAAAACAAGAAGATAATACGATACAATGATTAGTAGAAAATTACTCAAAAAAGCAATCCTATGATAAAAAAGGAAAGAATGAAAACTATTTTAAAGTTAAATTAGATATTTAGTCAATACTTAAAAATAGAAAACTCATCTTGATTATTGCTTTAAAGGCAATTATCATATATTAATTAAAACAATAACAATTGTTTAATAGTTATAGATAAAGAAAATATTGGCGGAATTTGTTTCGGAGACAGAAAAATGAGCGATTTATCATTTGAAGAAGAAATGCGCCCTCCAGAAGAAGAAGGCATTTTACTCGATGTCCGTGGCATTAGGACTTATTTCTTTACAGAAGAAGGCGTTGTAAAAGCACTTGAGAATGTCGGTTATAAAGTATATGAATCAAAAACACTCGGAATTGTAGGCGAATCTGGTTGTGGCAAATCAGTAAGTGCCCTTTCCGTTATGGGTATTGTACCTGACCCACCTGGAAAAATCATTGAAGGTGAAGTTTGGTTCAGAGGAGAAGATTTGAGAAAGAAATCAGATGCTGAAATGAGAACCATTCGTGGTAACAAAATAGCTATGATTTTCCAAGATCCTATGACATCTCTTAATCCCATACTCACAGTAGGAGATCAAATCATGGAAGCTATTAGACTACACCAAGAAGTAGATCTTCAAACTGCAAGAGAAAATTCTATCAAGATTATGGACTTGGTAGGTATCCCAAGTGCTGCCGACAGAATTGATGATTATCCATTTATGTTCTCTGGAGGAATGAGACAAAGAGTTATGATTGCTATGGCTCTCTCATGCAACCCAGAATTACTTATTGCTGATGAACCAACAACTGCTTTGGATGTAACTATTCAAGCACAAATTTTGAACATTTTCAAAGCTATTCGTAATGAGTTTAACATGTCTATCATGCTTATTACTCACGATCTTGGTGTTATTGCAGAACTTTGCGATTACACGACAGTTATGTATGCTGGATATATTGTTGAATACGCTTCTACTATTGAGTTATATAAGAATCCAATGCATCCTTACACTATTGCTCTACTTGGAGCAATTCCAAAACCAGAAACACGAAAGGATGATGACTTAACAATCATTCCTGGAGCAATTCCAAACCTAATAGCTCCACCTTCAGGATGTCGTTTCCATCCAAGGTGTTCGCATACAATGGAGCAATGTAAAACAGAGATTCCAAAGCTAAGACAAGTTGCACCACACCATACTGTCAGATGTCACCTCTTCAATAAATATCCAGTTGCAGAGGTAGATGAGTACACCACTAAGATGCGCGAGGTCTATCAAGAAGACCAATTAC
>JAUVZH010000097.1 GCA_030602675.1 Candidatus Heimdallarchaeota archaeon
CGAGGATATTCCAATCAGTAATATAGATACAGATGAAATTTTAGAAGATTTTACTCGTTATTTGGCTTATAAACCTGAAGAGATTGTTGCGCCAATTCATTTGAAGAAGCAAACAATATCAGTAATAAAGACATTATTACAGCAAGGTCACAAATTTTCATTGAAAACCATTGCTACTGAATTAAATATTGATCAATCAAATGTATCTAGGCAATTGTTGAAAATTGCTAGTAGATATAATACTGTTTGGCGAAAAGAATTAAATTGGTCAAAAATGGGATTGCATACTTATTTGGTTTTAATCAAACTAACTAAAGATTCACATGAGATGTTTGAACAACTAGAAAAGAAATTGCTCTCTATACCTTATATATTTGAATTATATGAAGGTGAAAACAATAGTTTTTCATTTCTATATACTGTTTTCCATTGTCCACATACTGTTGCTGATAATCTTACTTTTGAGTTAGACTCTTATGCAAAGAATAAGCTAATATCTTCCTTTGAAATTAAACCAATAATTAATCGAGTATATAATACGACATTAACTGAAGACCAATTGAAAATAAGTAAAAATAATTATCAGCAAATTATTTCAAATAAGAATTCCTTTGAAAATATTAATTTATGGAATTATAAAATGCAATTTACTGATAAATCGCTAACTTTCACTACAAAGGAAAAGAATATTCTCCATTTTCTTTCGATATTACTTTCCAAATTTGTAACTGCAAAAGGATTATTTGGTGTTTGGATATCTGAGTTAACTGAGTTCTTGATTTGGAATAAAATTGATTCTACAAAAACACAAGATATTGTATCAATATTAAATAAATTAGAAAAATCTTGTTTAGAAATGAATTTACTTGATTATCGTTTAGTTATTACTCCTTCCATAGTATTTTCTCATGATATTTTGGTATTAAGGATTAAAAGTGATCCTAATGAGGTTGAGATCAAAGATCTTTTAAAGAAAACATTAATTTTCGGATCATCAATTACGCTTCATTTTTATGATGAAATGTTTGTTTTAATTGCTGGATTAACCCATGAAAATGATTTAGCTTCTTCTTTAATTGATATATTTAGACAATCAGGTTTTATTATTGACTATTTCAAGATTAGAAGTAAAATAAGCCGATACGTTCCTTATCATACATTATATGATTACAAATCTAAAAAATGGATTATATAGAAGTGGAGGATGTCTATCCTCCGCCACCAGAACCTTGGTCGCCTTGAACAACGCCACCAGGTGATACTGCATGTTTTACGCCTACTCCGCCAACAGCAAGTAGTGATAGAATTATTATTGCCAATGTTACGATTTTAGGGGAAATCTTTTTCATTTTTCATTCAGTCTCCATTTGAGATATCAAAAGTAAATTATTGTCGAAGGTATTAAAAGAAAAAAATAGCAAAGAAAGTGCACGTAAGATGCTTTTTCTGGTTGATTTTATTCTGATTATTTAAACCTAACAATTATCGCTTTTTCTTGGTTTTTTCGACATTTTTTCCAAAACACCATTTCAATGAAATATACTTACCATACCAAGTGCCTTTATGACGAGAAAGGGGGATTTTAAATACCTTTTTTCAGATAATTCTTTCGAAGGAAACGAGCTGGGATTTGAATTGAAAAATGGTCTCCGTTATTTCCCATACTCGTCTTCAGCCAGTCCTCCACAGTTTTGCTCTCTGTTGCGCTCAAGTTGCTGCATCCTTTTTGGGGGGACTTTCTTTTTTTCAGCTATTTTTTCACAACAATTAGTTATAACTCTCGTTTAGAATAAAGTTTTTTTATTAAAATTAACCATAATGTAATATTTGATTTAGATGGTTTCTTTTAATAAATTATTTATTTGAATATGTTTTTTATTAAATTAATCATTTAGCGCTTAATCTTTTAAATTAATTATATATTTTATAAATATACTTTATAAATGACTTGGCATGACTTTAAATAGGCTCTTGAGATAGTATACTTGAAGAAAAGTCGACCTTTAATATATAAATTGGGTTTAAAAAAAAGTTCGCTTCCTAATTATTCATGCAGTATGTGACCCACACTTTGGTTAACGGTTTCATTATATTGACAAATACCAATCCTATTTGTATGCTTCATTGAATAAGAGGCGAGTAACTTTTGGTGAATATTAATGAATGATGTAGAATCAGTCTATTCAATCAACAAAGACATAGATAAGATCTGTGTAGAGTGTGGAAAAAAAATAGACAAACAAAACATTCTAGATCCCGACAAACCTCAATTCTGTTTTTATTGTAACAGAAAAAAAATTCAAAGATTTTAGATCTAGAGATAGAAAGAATTGATAAATCATATCAACTCTTTTTTTTTATTTTTTATTTGACCAGAAAGTTTCTTTCTTTTTTAACCATTTTTTAAAATCTTGTAGAATCTTTTTGTGATCAAATGCTAGTTCCAACTCGAGAGCTTCTGTTAAACTAAATTCACTATATTCTGCAGCATCATCTCTGGCTTCTGGATCACCATCATAACTGCATATAAAGACTACCGATATTACATGACCTCGAGGATCTCTATCAGGTTCGGAATAAACACCTAATATTTCTAATGGTTGTACAGTTACACTTAGTTCTTCTAACATCTCTCTTTTCAATGCTTTTTCTACTGTCTCCCCTTCATCTAAGCTCCCTCCTGGCAGAGACCAGTAGTTATGGAATGTTCTCCCCGCTCTTTTTATTAGTACTATCTTGTCATTTTGATATAGGATACCATCTACTGCATATCTCATAACAAAATCTCACAATTATGTTGAATTAATAATAATAGAAGTTTATTCATTAATCTGTCAGAAGTATTCTTTCTATGTCAACTAGCTTCTCAACTACTCGTTTTCCTTTCGGAGTTAACTCGTAGTATAATCTCCTAGAACCCTCAATTGAGGTTAGTTTTACTAACTCAAAACCTGTTAGGACTTCTCTCACTTTTATTAAAGTCCTGTCGTTCATTCCTAGTCTGCGTATTTTTGATCCGTACATTTTTTCTCTATTCCACAATAAAATCAGCAGCTTGAGAGTATCCTTCTGGTTATTTAGCTTGAAAATAAGCATTTCTTCTTCTGAACGTTCTGACATATTACTTTATCATTCCATTCTCTCTTATTTCTCTTTTCCATCAAAAATTAGAAATAATAATGAAAAGTCATTTGAGTATTATGACTTTTCCTTTGCTTCTATAGCTTCTTTTTTGGTTTCAAAATCATCGCTGATTTTTTGACCTCCACCTAAAGCTGAAAAGCTCCATTCTTTGCCAGAGAAAGCATGTACAACTCCTGACCAATTTCTCTGGAGAATTGCTAACCACATGCATAATGTAAGCAATCCTTGTGTGAGAAAAACAAATCCTCCTGCAAGAACAATGCTTCCATGAACAAAAGTCCAAGGAGGTGCCAAAGGCAAAAGGAATGCTGCTGGAATTACTAAAACTCCTGTAAGAATATTAGCAAATCTTGAGGGTAATTTAAGTCCCTGTGTTAGTAATGCTGTTGAAAGCATATAAGTCCAATATATGAGTGGATTGATATAAAGAAGAGTTCCCATTATTACCCCAAAACCTCTACCACCTTGAAACTTTAACCAGGGAGTATAATTGTGACCTAATATGCAACAAGCTGGTCCAAGAAGAACCGCAACTATATGCCAGTAAATAGAGTCATTCATGAAATAATCTAATGAAAAAATTTGATCAATTAAAGCTATGGCTAATGTTCCTTTGCCAATGTCAGCAAAAGTAATAGTATACCCTAGTAGAGGTCCATAAGTAATCATTGCATTAAATCCACCAGGATTACCAATATTATATTCTCGTATATCCTTGCCCGTGAATAATGTACCCAGCCATACTGACCAAGGAATTGATCCTAACAAAAACGCTCCTATACAAGCTAGAATAATCCATAAGATATTAATCCAATTCATCGTATCACTTCATAGTTGGAAATTGCTGTTTAGTTTTCTACTCAATTCTTTAACAAATTTTGATTGATTAACCTTTCCCCATTAATAGCCTTCTAATGATAGTTAAATTATGAACTTTAACTAAGTAACCTATCGTCTCTCCTCTCTCAAGTTATCTAGTAAAAAAATCAGCATATCGCATATCGTAAGAAAAGCGTCGTATATCATGAGACATAAGAAATAATACTTTTCAAATTAATACCTCAACCGTTTTATTTATATTCCCAAATCAATAACAATAGAATACAAAAGTTATATTTTTTATAACTAAAGATAAAGTCCCTCGAGGGGAAGTAACAAAATGTCCGAAGAAATATTACAGGAGAAAGCGTTAGTAATTGACAACGGCACAGGACTATCAAAAAATGGTTATGCCGGAGAAGATCAACCACGAAGCGTCTTTCCAACACTAATAGGGTATCCAAAATACCAATCAATAATGACAGACGTTGAGCACTACGTACGAGAGTACTATATCGGCGAAGAGGCATTGAACCTCCGCGGTGTCTTAAAATTACTCTATCCCATTGAGCACGGCACAGTTGAAGACTGGGACGCAATGGAGAGAATCTGGCACTTTACTTTCTACAATGACTTACGTGAGAATCCAAATGAACATCCTATTCTCTTAACTGAAGCTCCATTAAATCCTGAGCACAACCGAGAGAAGATGGCCGAAATCATGTTTGAGACTTTTGATGTCCCAGCCATGTATGTTTCTATGCAAGCAGTACTTTCACTTTACGCCAGCGGTAGAACAACTGGTTTAGTTGTAGACTCTGGTGATGGTGTTACCCACATTGTTCCTATCTACGAAGGTTTCGCTTTAACCCATGCAATTGACCGAATTGACTTAGCAGGCAGAGATATTACCAATTACTTTAGAAGACTTCTACGACAAAAAGGCTATTCACTAACTAGCAGTGCTGAACTCGAAATAGTGCGTGATATTAAGGAGAAATTATGTTATGTTGCTTTAGATCCTGAAAAGGAACTTCAATTAGCTGAGAAAGTTTCTGGTATGGAAAAGACCTACCAAATGCCTGACGGCAATGTCTTAACCATTGGAACCGAACGATTCCTTGCTCCAGAAGTATTCTTCCAACCACAACAGATTGGTAAAGAAGCCATGGCTATTGATGATGCCATCTTCCAATCAATCAATAAGTGTGATGTTGATTTGAGAAGAGAACTCTACCAGAACATCGTTCTTTCTGGTGGTTCCACCATGTTTAGTGGTCTCAAAGAAAGGCTTCACAAAGAATTAACTGAACAAGTTCCTGAAGGAATTGAAGTTAAAATAATTGCTCCACCCGAGCGTAGATATTCTGTCTGGATTGGCGGTTCAATCCTTTCATCCTTAAAGACCTTCCAAAAGATGTGGGTCACTAAGAAAGAATACAAAGACCTCGGTCCAAGCTCTGTTTTGCGATGCTTCTAAGCATCCTTCCCTTTCTTTATTTTTTAAAAAAGCGGATGGGTCGAAGAAGTATCACAACTTCTTTTTCTTATTTTTCTTTAAACATTAATCAAATGTAAAACATTTTTGAAATAGCCTGTGAATTTTTTAGAATTGAATGGTTCACCAACTATTTCTGCATATTCTTTTAAAATTCCCAAGTTTAATAACAAGGAAAAATCTAAATTATTCTGTTCGGATAATATTTGAAATTTTGATTCGATTTTTGCTTTCTCATCTGCACCTAGTTTTTCTTCAAACATAACAACTAATTTCTCGGAAGCTTTTTCATGTATTGTTTTAATAACTTCGCTGAGTGCTAACAAGAATCTGAATTCCTTTTCTGTTAGTTGTTCTTCCGGCACTGGTTTTATTCTCTCATAGAAATTTTCTAGAACTGTTTTTGGATTTAGTTTTGTTTGTTCAGCCAATTTCATAATATATTTGTCTTCATACCCTTGATCCCAAATCTCTACGTATGTTAGAATTAGCTCCAGCATTTTCCTCATTATTGTATCGCTCCCTTCCACCACTATTTTTACTGTACTTCTTCTATCTCTAATCTTATTGGGTTCTGAAAATAATTGTTGATATAGAATATAGGTTGCTACATCTTGATATTTCATCTTTTTACGTCCCAACGTTTCCACTAACCTTATTTGATAGAACATATTAATTCTTTTTTGCTAATTTCCCTATTTACCCTAACAATTAAAACCTTAAATGGTATAAGTACCTTTTATGTCATTTACATTAATTAATCCAAAAGATTTGACAGAGAATGCTATCAAGCTTATCGGTTTAGATTGGATGTTAATCACTGCAGGTGATTTAGGCAAATATAATATGATGACTGCTTCTTGGGGTAGTCTTGGTGTTCTTTGGCATAAACCTGTTTGTTTCATTTTTGTTCGTCCTAGTAGGTATACCTATGAATTTTTAAAAGAAAATCCTATGTTTAGTTTGAATTTCTTTGATAAGAGCTATCGTCCGGAATTAAATTTCTGTGGTTCAAAATCTGGTCGTGATGTAGATAAAATGAAGGAAGTTAAACTTACTCCTGAAGAAGCAAATGGCACTGTTTACTTCAAAGAATCTCAACTTGTCATGCTCTGCAAGAAACTCTATTTCCATGATATCATCCCTGAGAACTTTCTACATTCGATAAAAGATCTTGTCTACAAGAATGGAGACTATCATCGTTTGTATATTGGTGAAATTGTCAGTTGTATGAAGAAATGAACCTTAAAGAAATAGGGAGAAAGGGGAATTCTTGTTTCTGGTCCTTTTCTGATTCCACCTATTGGTTCATCAGGAATCCTTTAGGTGTAGCACTACCAAAGATGGCAAAGCCCAGTAAAACAAATAGCAATGCTTGTGTATAAAATTAAAATTTTGATTTCAAACCTTGAAAAATGATTCTTATCGAGAATATAACAGGTAATGTCTATCTCATATACTACATGTACTCCAATCTTCTTGGTTTCTTTCTAGCTTTCTTAAAACCAATCATTTTCAAAGTATCCATTAATTGATCATAGGTTTGTTGTATAAATTGATCTTCTGGATATTTTTCATCTAGAGCTTCAAACTGCTTTAGTAATGGTATAATCTCTTCAGCTTTTTGCTCTTGTACTAGTAAACCAATAACACCAATTAAAGATTCAATATAAATTCTTAAAATCACATTATTAGTTGAGAAATTAGCAGCTAATTCTTTAATCTCATTCATTATTTCATTCGTTTCTTTCATATTACTAATACCAATGATTTGCAAGGAAGTGATCAAGCTCTGTGCATAGATTGTTTGTAATTCAAGGTTATCCTTTGTTGTATCTGCAAGCATTTCAAGTTCATCCAGGTGTTTAGATAATTCCTCCCGATTCTTCTGTCCAAGGTTTGCTATAGTATTCAAGTATCCTCTAGCTAACTCCACTTTGAAAGATTCAACTTTTTTATCTGAAGCAATTTTCTTCATGGAATCTAACCATCGTTTAGCATCCTCTGTTTTTTCATAACTTCTATCCATAGCTGTCCTATAAGCATGTACCCACTCTAATTGTAGTCCAATATTTGTTGGCATAGATTCTGATATTTCTTGAATTTCTAATAATATAGTATCAATTTTAGCGATATCTCTTTTATTTGAACTATCAATTTCCAAAACAAGCGATTTTGTAAGATTTAACTTGATTTTCTCATTATCTGGGAATTTACCAGCTAACTCCCTAAATTTCTGGGTTCGATTTCTTAGAGCTTTAAAATCTCCTCTACTCCTCCAATAATTGGCTATTTCATGCGAGGCTATGGAAAGTTCTTCATGAATAATTATATTCTCAGGATTATTAGTAGCTAAATCCTCAAGATAAGTTATGATTTCTTTCATGGTGTATGGTTGACCTTTAGTACTCATAATTATTAGCGAAGAACGTAGGGTTTTAGCATAATTACTTCTAAGATTTTCATCATTTGGATTCTCTCGTACCAAGCCCTCAACATTGGTTATGAATTTCTTGACTTTCGTCGAAGAAAATCTTCCCTTAAACGTATCAAGAGCTTTAATTATCGCTTTAGAATAAATCTCATTGACGCTATCATGTTCTTTCGTAAGATTTTCAAGATCTCGGATAAATTCTTCTACACTAGTGAAATTTTCTTCTGAACATGCTTCTTCTAATGAGCTATAGATCTTCTCTGCTTCTTTCACCTTCAAAACCTCGAGTTCTATTACTTATTTACTACTAATATGTTTAAATATAGACTTTCTATATTTTAACTGTTATATTTAAGCAAATACTCTAAAATTTCTGTATTATAAGAAGACAATGGTAAAGTATAAATTACAGAAAACAAAAACAAGCTCTGTAACGATTAGCTATTCAAAAGGACGTGGGTTAAAACTGAAATATTCGCTGACTAAGCAAGTA
>JAUVZH010000127.1 GCA_030602675.1 Candidatus Heimdallarchaeota archaeon
TTTTTCGAAATTAGGTATAATTACAAAGTCAGTTACTGTTTCTTCATATGATTCCACTGAATAAGCTGAATCTATAAAATTCCGAGCACGAACATGTGTAGGTCCTAATTTCCACCTTCCTCGATAGTCACAGCTTATTACATACCTGAATTGGGTTTCTTCTCCTATATCTAAGGATGTTATCAAATGATTACTACTTTTCTTCAAACTAACTTGCAAAGGTAAACTATCTATAATTTCCAACATGTCAATTGCTTGAGTTCCAATATTCCTAATCCTTAGCGAAACCTCAACATGTTCACCCTCTTCAAATCTTGTTTGTTCTAATTCCCTAATAATTTCTAATTCAACCTTTTCAGGTGGTGTTGAGATGAAATAAGAGATAATTAATATTGTAATTGGCACTAAAGCAATAAGAAATACCCAACTTTGAAATCCAATACCTAAAAGCAAAATAATAAAAAATGTTGATAAAGTCCACCGGATTTTTGGTGAAAACATTTCTTCAAATTCACTCCTGTATTGGCTTTAATATTATTTTAATCTAAACGAGGGGCTTTAATTTTCGATAATTCCCTTGCAACAATGTCTTCTGGATTAATTCCAGTCAACCAACTTCCCGTACTTAGGATAATTCTATGACTAAGAGCTGGAACAACTACTTTTTTCACATCATCAGGATTTACAAAATCTCTTTCATTAATAACTGCACTTGCTCTTGAGAGATGTAGTAATGCTAAACTACCTCGAGGACTTGATCCAATATCTATTCGTTCATTATCTCTTGTTCTTCTAACAATTTCAACTATGTATTCTTTTATTCTGTCGTCAACATGTATATCTTCAACGACATTTTGAATTTCTAGTAATTGTTTTGCATTTGTAATGGGTGTTAATTCAAATTCCTCTTTTTTTCGAGCAATTCTACGATTTAGAATTTCTACCTCCTCTATAGCATCTGGATAACCAACACCAATTCTCATAATGAATCTATCTAGTTGAGCTTCTGGAAGTGGGAACGTTCCTTCAAATTCAATAGGGTTTTGTGTTGCTAAAACATGAAATGGTTTGGGTAGTGAATATGTGATACCATCAATAGTAACATGTTGTTCTTGCATCGCTTCTAAAAGTGCAGATTGCGTTTTGGGTGATGCCCGGTTAATTTCATCAACTAACAGGAGATTAGTAAAAACTGGACCTTTTCTAAAAGAAAATTCTTGATCTTTTTGATTATAAATTGTGGATCCAGTTACATCAGCAGGCAACAAATCAGGAGTACATTGTACTCTTGTAAATTCACACTTCATTGCCTGTGCAAATGCTTTGATCATCATTGTTTTAGCAAGACCTGGTACATCTTCCAATAAAAGGTTCCCTTTTGCTAAAACTCCAATTAAAACTCTTTCAAGAACTAAGTCCTTACCAACAATAATCTTGCCAACTTCATTTAAAATCGATTTTGTGATTGAAGAAGCTTTTTCCAGTTTCATAATACTACCCCAAATATTTGCTCATTTTAAATTGTTAATACATAGTTATTTGGATTTTTAAGGATGTTTTTCAATTTGTTATTAGCTTCTGCAAGAACCAACCATAATAAAATAGATTGCTTATAGTTTATTCACAAGAATATCAGAAAATTTTAAAGAGGGATAAGAAAATGAATCAACAATAATAATTAGCTTGAAGTGATTTTAACAATGAGTCGTAGATCAAGAAAATCAGGTGATAGCGGAGGAGCAATGCCCGCTACTGGTGCAGGTTTAATTAGGTTCTTTGAAGAAGATACTCCAGGCGTAAAAATAGGTCCTTATGCAGTAATGATCTTTGCTGCTGTATTGATTATTCTAGTATTAGCTGGACCATATATATTGAAACTATTTACTACCGCATAGTTCTCTCTTTATTCTTCTTTAGAAATAAGATAGCATTATGCATTATTCTTCATTATTATCAGATGATTCACTTAGATTGTTGTCTTCAGTTTCATCGAAATTCTCATGAAATAGAAGATCAGTTTCTTCCATTAAATCATCATTAATATCAATTTCAGAAACAGAAATGCTTCCCTCAGAAGGATCTCCTTCCATTAACTTCTTCTTTATAACTTCCTCCAATCCACCAAGGAACTCTTCTTCATTATCTCTTATTGGAATCAATGTTATTTGTCCAAACTCCTCATCTTGGAATATTTGTGCTTTTAATTCGAACCCCAAAAAGAGAATACACATAAAATTTCGTATTACTGTGATTCGATCAATATTTGGTAAAAGAAGTTCTTCAAAACGAATTGGTCTTTTGTATTGATTGAATAATCTGACAATCTTTTCATAAACATCTTTTTTCAGTTTGGCTATTTTTGTTGTTTCTTCATCTACGATTCTAATAGGTTCAGCAGGGATATGTAAAGGTTGGATAAGAGCTTTTTGTTTGTTTATAGCTAATCTATGTTTATAACGACTTTCTTGTTTTAGTAAACCTTGAAAAGCAAAAACCAATTCATTAAATGTGACTGGTCTTTGTGACAAGTGATAAGATGGAGCTATCTCAGGTATGTCAAATCCTAAAGTATCTAAATCCTCAGATTTTTCATCAGTTTGTTCGATTATCTTAATTAGATCGGTGACTTTTGAACGATAGAGAATTGCTGCTGACAGAATTGCTCTGCCAAGTACTGGAAAATTAATGTCATTCAAGAGTCTCATCCTATTTACAAAATTAGTAATCAGCTCAGCAATTTCCAGATCCCAAGGATCAACTTTTCTAAATTGTGTCACATCAGTAAGAAGTCGAAATGGAGCACGAAGCCAAAAAGGATATTCTTCATCCACTATTGCTCGTGTAATGGATGGGTCTAAATCCTTTTGTACCATTTTCTTTACTCCGTTACTAGTCTTTCTCTATGATTCCTTTATTTACTTATCAATTATTTTATTATCCTAATAATCATAAACTTCTGCTTCTGATGGTAGGTCTGTTTTCTCAACAATTTGCATGATTTCATCAAGGGATACTGAAACTATTTGCGATATACGATCTTCACCAGCAGTAACCCCAAAGATTTTCTCTGCTGCAGCAATCATTGGTGCTCTTAAGCTGATAATAATAATTTGAGTATTACGACTCATTTCTCTAACAAGGGTAGCTACTTTGTACACATTATTTATATCCAAGAAAGCGTCAATTTCATCAAAAACATAGAAGGGTGCTGGTTTATATCTTTGCACTGCAAAAATCATTGCTAATGCAGTCAATGATTTCTCACCACCAGATAACGAAAGCATGCTTGTAATCTTCTTACCACCAGGATTAGCCATGATATTAACACCCCCACCGAAAGGATCATCAGGATCTTCAAGCTCAACCTTAGCTCTACCATCTGGAGATAAAATTCCGAAGATTCTGTTAAAGTCTTTAGAGATATTATTGAAAACACCCATGAACTTCTCACGCTTTTCGCTTTCAATATCATTTATTGCTTGACTGATAGCTTCAAAGTCTTTTTCAACTAGCTTTCTCTTAGTAAAGAGCTCATTATTTAGTTCCTGTTCTTCATCATATTGGGAAACTGCTTTCATGTTTATTTCAGGGAGGCTTTCTAATTCGATCTTTAGCCCATTCATTACTTCCTTTAAAACTTCTACATCGATAACTTCATCTTCAGCAAAAATGTATGGCAAGTCCCTCTCAGTAGCAAGCTCTTCAAATTCCTGAATCTGCTTTCCAGCATTTGCTTTTTCATTAATTAGTCTGTCAATTTGCAAGATATTCTGACTTTGATTTTGTCGTTCGTCTTCAAGCTGTTCTCTTAATCTTCTTTGTTCCTGCTCAAGTTTTTCTTGCTCATTTTGACTCTGTTCGATTAATGAAAACAGCTCATCTCTTCGAACTTTATTGTCATCTAATTCTTTTTGTAAACCATCGATAACTGTTTGAATTTTAGCTATTTCCTCTTTTATATTAGGTTCTTTCTGTTCTATTTCCTCTATTTGTTTTTTCAAATCATTAACTAGTTTTAGATTTTTTTCCAAATCAGAAGATGTTTTGAATTGCTCCATTTTTAGGTTATTAATTATGTCAGCGATTTCCTTCTGTTGCATTTCCTTTGTTTTTATTTCTTCTATTACTATTTGAACACCACTAGTTTTGAGCTCATTTTTGAGTTTAATCTCAGCTTCTAGTAGGGCTTCCAAAGTAATGCCAACATCTTTGCGTGCAGAAAGTAATTCTTCGATTTTTACTTCTATTTCTTCATATTCCTTGGTAAGATCTTCAAGCTCTTTTTGAATTGCTAGATTTTCTTCACTTCGAATCTCTATCTCTTCTTCAATTATCTTAATGTCTCGTTGACGTAAATCTCGATTTTTGATTACATCATTTAATTGAGGGAGTAAGTCATCATTTAATTCACTAGCAACTTCAGATCGATATTCCAACAATCGTTTTCTTTCTTCTTGAAGTTCATTAAATTCTTCTTGAAGCTTAGGTAATTTTTCTTCATCCTCAACTATCAAAGAAATTCTTGTTCTATCTCTCCCTTTATAGAACCCACCAGTCATCAGTCCTGAAGGATTAACAACATCGCCATCTAAAGTAACTGAACGATAATTAAACCCAATTCTTCTCGCAGCATCAAGATTCTTAACAATCAATGTCTGACCAAAAACAAATTCGACTGCTTTTCGATATTTTTCATCAAATTCTACAAGATCAATTGCTCTGTCTATAACTCCTTTATCCTTAGTATCAGGATTAATAACCATTGGTCTGATTTTATTTAATGGTAATAAATTAACTCTACCTGCTTTAGCTTTCTTAACCATCATCATACACTGAGCAGCAACTTCATCTGATTCAACAACAATAAAATCTGTTCTATTTCCTGCTGTAACATTAAGAGCTATGGAGTATTTTGGATGTGTTTTACAAAGTTCACCAACAGTTCCAAAAATTCCCTTTATTTTCTTTTCATCCCTTGCTTTTAACAGTAATTTAATTCCTTTATCTCTGCTTGCTACTTCATCCATTATTTTCTTAGTTGTAGCAACTTCTGTTTGAATTCTTCTAACATCAAGAGCCTTTTCTCTTAAATTATGCTCATTATCATCTATTTCTTGTTCAACAGTTTCATGTTCCTCTTTAAGTTCCCCAACCTTAACATCGAGATTTCTCACCAATGTATTGTATTTTGAAATCTCTTCCAAATATTTCGCTTTCCTGCTAAGAAATGTAGCCAAAATACCAGCTACTTCTACAACTCTTTTCTCTTTTTCATCTATTCTTGAGTTATTAATATTCAAATTATTATTGTATATAGCTAACTGTGATTCATACTCAGCTTTTCTTTTATTCATTTCAGTACTATTCGATCGAATTTCTTCAAGCTGATCCATAATTTCACTGGTTTTTGAAGTATCAAGCATATTGCGTTTGAGATCTAACTCTTCCTGTATTTTCTGTAATGTAACATCAGCACCATCTAATTGTTGCTTTGTAGATGAAGAATACTTTTCTAAGTCCGAATTCTCCTCGAAAATACTTTCTAGCTGATTCTCAACGGTCTCTTTCTGACCAATTAAAGATTCTAATCCAGTAACGATTTGAGTTTTCTTAGAAGATTCCTCAGAAAGATTCTTTGTCAATCCTTCAATCTGTTTACTTAACGTGTTGAAAGTTTCAGTAGTAGCATCTTTTACTTTCTCTTTTGCCTCTTGTATCATATCATCATATGATTTTAAGCTAACTTCAATTTGCTCTATAGTTGTTTGAGAATTTTTTTGTTGCTCCTTCAAATTGCTAATGCCAATTTCTACTTCTTTCACTCTATCATTAAGTTGTTTTATTCTAGCGTGAATAAGTTTTGCTTCGGTATTTTTTATGCGAACTTTTAGCTCTTGATACCTAAGAGCATCTTCCTTTTCCTTCTCTAACCGAGTGAGATTTTTCATTGATTCTTCAAGTCGAACTGTTGCGATTCTTAGTTTTGTTCTAGCATCATCAAGATTTTTCTGGGCTTTTTCCTTCTTCTCGTCATAGGAAGCTATTCCAGCAATTTCCTCGAAAAGTCCTCGAACTTGTAATGGAGACATATTTGCGAAATTTGCTATTTCACCTTGACGAATGACATTGTATCCATCAATTGCAATCCCACACATAGCAATAGTATCAATGATTTCATTTCTTGTTATTCTTGAACCATTTAAGTAATACTCACTCCTTCCATCCAAGAAGACTTTTCTGCTTATGTGGACTTCATCTGTCGCTATTGGTATTACCTTTGGTTCTGCTGAATTATCTAAAACTAATGTAACTCTAGAATTAGGAGCAGTTTTGTGCCCCTCCTTTGTTCCTGAAAAAATAACCCCAGCTAATTTTTCGCTTCTAATAGTTTTTGAGCTTAGCTGCCCTATAACAAACTGAATAGCATCAGAAATGTTAGATTTCCCACAACCATTTGGACCACTAATAACTGTTAACCCTAAATCGAAATTAAGTGTTATTTTGCGTCTTCCATAGCTCTTGAAATTTTCAAGAACTAAACGCCTTATATGCACCAGAGTTTTTTCACCTGCTTACAGTCTATCCTGTGGGATATTGTCCTCACCGACAATATTTTCATTCGTTTACTATTAATAATAATATTATTCTCTTAAAGCTATAATTGTTAGCAAAGTTACAGCTTGTTTTAATTTCTTTCGAGACCTTTGTTTGATTGAATTCTTATCAAAAAAGTATCGTATTATCTAGGTTGTATCTTTATAATAACGAACTTTCTTTACAAAATAATAAGGAATGAAAAAAGGAAGTATAAATCATATTAACTTCTCAATTTTCTTTGCAAAGATTCCCAAGTTCTTCTTTATGATTCCCAATTGCGCTCTTGCATCTTCACCATAAAAACCTAGGACAATTGCTTTCTTTAAAATGATTATCGTAACATAACCGCCATCGATTTCAATATCAATTTGCTTAATAGTTTTCTTATCTATGGCTTCACTGATTTTTTTAGTTGCTCTTGCAGCAACAGATGCACTCGAGAGAATAAACTCATGATTAAGATCCTTAAGAGTATCTCCCCATAATTTTGTACCATCTATTTTTCCTATAAGTAGACCTTCTAATTCTGGTATTTCATCACGAAATTCGGATGCTGTATTTACTAATTTTTCT
>JAUVZH010000275.1 GCA_030602675.1 Candidatus Heimdallarchaeota archaeon
AAAAACATAGATAATTTCTCTTCACCACCAATGAATCGATTATATGATCCAATCATTTCTGTTGGAGTGTTTCCAAAGAAAGTTCGAGGAACAAAATTAGTGAACATTAATTTTGGACAAATCAATATTCAACGAAAACCAAAGACAATAGTAAATGCTAATCCTGAAAAAATACTATTGAATGATTTAAACCGGGATAAAAATAATATTTACTTTTGGCAAGAATTAACACAACAAGAATCAGATGAGTTAGCTATTACCGAAAAATCAGAAGGTATCATCATAAGCTTGGAGACTGATTTACTAAAACCAAAAAATCTCACAATAAAGAAATTGTTAAAGCTATTTGGTAGGATTTTACTAATCGAAACTGAGATGGTACTATCAATTCCTGCTTCTGAATTTGGTCTTGCTTATAACTCAAATCAATTAGCAATCTATGATAAAGGAGAACCTAATGGAAATTCTGAATATTTGTTTTTACATTTACAGAAAGTTGCACAACAAACCTTGCAGAGATTAACCCAATGCTCATGTGAACGAGGTTGCAAAAACTGTTATGGCGAGATGATAGGTCTTTTACCAGAGGATTCTAAAGATTATTTGAAATTATTGGTAATTGATTTGACCAATATTTCAGAATCAGATTTTCATGATGTTCCAAAAGAAATTGCAACCAATTTACAATTCAATTATCAAGAGAATAAAATTATTGTTCTTTCAGACATTCATCTTACAAACAAATTTTGTTATCAAGAAGAATTTTTTGAAGCTATCAGTCAACTAAGCAAGAAAGCAGACCTTCTTATTATTAATGGTGATTTGCTGGATAAAGTATCTGAGGAAGGATGGCAAGTATTTAGCCGATTGAAAACAAAAGCATTACGAGAAGGTTTTTGGTCAAAACTGGTTTTTGTTCGAAGTTCTTCTATACATGATGGGAATCTTGAACAATTCTCTGGTTTTCTCCATCAAGATTATGTTTACATTGAAACTAAAGCAGATCAAGTGCTTTTTGTCCATGGAAATAAGATAGGTATAGACTCTAACTTGGCAAAGAAAATAGGTATAGAAGTAGCTGTAATTCAAGCGAAAAAAGAGCTGATAAAAACTGGTAGAAGCTGGTTACCAAAAATCGCTGATAATACTCATTTAGTTATAGGTCATCTTCATTATAGGTTCTACAATGAACGTTTCCGAGTTTATGGTTTAGGTCATTGGTTGAAGAAAGGCAATCCTTATCATCAAAAAATTGTAATGATATTAAATTCTTTAAACAATCATGATGTAATTAGATTGATACCTTATAATGAAATAATCTAATAGATTTTAAATTTTTATCGAGTTTCTAATACTATAAAAGGAAGATTTTTGAATAAATTAAATATAACCTAAAATTATAGTTAATAGAAGGAAAAGGAATATTTCATGTTAGAATTTGATATTGGTGAAATAATTAAAGCAAGAGAAAGATTATGGCGTATAGATCAAATTAATTTTCATGATCATAAAGATTCAAAAATTTTAACTTATTCAGTAAGTAATATTGATGGGCTAACTAGTTCTCAAATTCTAATTCCTGATATTGAGTTTATAGAAAAAGCAACTATACCTGAGATATCTAAAGATAAAATTGGTTCTCCCAAATATCAGAAATTACTACTAGAAGCAACTAAACTAAAGCTAATTTATGGAACATCGTCTTTCATTAGTTTGCAAAATTCCAAAGTAATTCCTGTATCTTATCAAATGGTTCCTGTATTAATGGCTCTAAATCAAAATAGAGTTAGAATGCTAATTGCTGATGATGTAGGACTTGGGAAAACAATTGAAGCTGGATTAATTATACAAGAATTGATAGGTAGAAAGAGAATAAATAGAGTTCTTTTTGTTACTCCAGCAAATCTTAAGGAACAATGGCAAAATGTTTTAAGAAATTTCTTTGGGATAAATGCAGTAATAATGTCTAGAAGAAATAGAAGACAATTAGAGACAGAATTATTAGTGGGAGGAAATCCATGGGGTTATTATAATTTCATTATTGTTTCAATTGATTATGCCAAAAAAATGGAAATAAAAAATGAAATACTACAATTTGATTGGGATCTAATCATAATAGATGAAGCTCATAACGTAATGAAACCACATTTGGGAACAGAAAAAGAAAAGGATATTACATTCAAACAGAGTTATGGACTTGCTCGAGACTTATCTATGAAATATGATAATATTCTGCTTTTAACAGCAACACCGCATAATGGTCATAGAGATTCATATGCAAGTTTGTTAGAATTAGTTAATCCAAATATTGTTAACAAAAACAAAGCCAATGAAATAACATTTCAAAAAGAGCTTGCCAGAAAACATATCTGTCAGAGAAGAAGGAGAGATGTTGAAGAGTGGTTAGAAAAGAGTTCAACCAAAAGCCCTTTTCCAATAAGAGATTCATCAGAAGAATATGTTAAACCTTCAAGAGAATTCTTAGAAACATTAGAAGCATTGGATGAATTTGGAGAATATGTCCTTAATAGAACAAGTTCGGGTATGTCTGAAGAAAGAAAACTAAATTACTGGACTATTTTGCACTTTCATAAAAGAGCCATTAGCTCCCCAAATGCATTGATCTGCTCAATAAATAATCGAATGAAAGAGATAGATAAGAAGTTAAATGCCAAGAAATTTGAAATTGAAAATTATCGCTCATTTCTTAATTCAAAGGAAGCTGCTGAATCTGTTTTAGATGGCTTTGAATCAGATAGGCTGACAGAGGATGAAAGAGATAAGAGAAGTGATAAAATAATATTAACATCAACAATGGAAGATTTGAAAAAAGAAAAACAATTATTAGAAAAAGCAAAAGAAAAAGCAATGAAATTGATTGAAGAAGATAGTAAATTAGATCATCTAATAGACAATGTTTTACCAAAACGCTTACAGGTTTCAGGTAAATTAATCATTTTTACGAGATATATTGATACATTAACCTATTTAGAAGAGAAATTAAGACATGAAACTGAAAATAGTTTAACTTTTAGAAATTTGGAAATCTTTTCAATTCATGGACAAATGCCAACACAGAAAAGACAAGAGAATTACAATAGATTTCTACAATCTAAAAGAGGAATATTGGTTTCAACTGATTGTATGGCGGAAGGAATAGATTTACAGTTTTCAGCTAATCAAATAATAAATTATGAATTAACTTGGAATCCAAATAGGTTAGAACAAAGAAATGGTCGAATTGATCGCTTTGGGCAACCAAAAGAAAAAGTCTACATTAGAACATTAATTCTTAAAGATACTTTAGAAATGGATATACTTGAAACATTGTTAAAGAAAGCCGATGAAATAAAGAAAGCCTATGGATTTGTACCAGGATTTTTCGGTGAACCAGAAGCAGTAATTGATCACATAATAAAGAAACGTAAAAAACAGAAAAAAGATGATAGCCAACAAAAACTTACTAGTTGGATTGATTTCAAATTCCCATTAGAGGAAATAGAACAATTCATCACATTGTATTTCTCAGAGAAAAACATTAAGAAAATGTTGGATGACTCATTTTATGGACAAAGTAATATTAATTTAGATGAAATTGAGAAAAGAATGCATCTAACAGAGAAAAATATTGGCAGTCCAGAAAAGCTTTTTTCTTTTTTAAAAGATGCAATAGTATTGTATAATGGCAAAATGTTACCATTGGATGAGAATCCTGAAATATATCAAATAAAATTGCCTAAAGAAGTTTTGAATGATATCGGATTGGAACCAAATGATGACTATCTCATTACTACTAATAGAGAAATTCATATGATAAGACAAGATATTGAAAGCATTAGTTTAAAAAATCCCTTAGTTTCAGGATTAGTTGAGAAGATAAAGAATGAAACTTTTTCAGACGAAAATCAATTTTATGGAAGAACAACTGCTTTTGCGAGTGAAAAGGTTTCTTCTGTGAATACGATATTTCAATTAAAAATAAGATATTTAGTAAATACTGAACCAAAATCACTGATGGAAGAAATAGCAAGTATTGGATTCGATTTATTTAGTGAAAGAGTAATAAAATCTACTCAAATTGATGAAATATGGAATGGTGAATGGTTAAATCATAATAAAAAGAATGCTGAGTTACTAAAACATTTACAAAAAGCAATGGATATCCCAGATTTAGAAAAACATTTTGAAAAGAGAGGAAAAGAACAATTAAAAGATATAATTAAGGAAAGAAGGGAAATGATTGATAGTCTAGAAAAACAGGGATTTGCATCAGATTTGAGGGATGTAGATAAAATAGAAATTATTGGTATTGATCCTTTATCTGTTACAATAGTTTACCCTAGAATCGGAGGTAAATAATATGGCATCAAAGGGTTCACTTCTGAGAAATATTAGACCTAGTGGAGGACTATTTACAGAAAATATACTTTTAAGATTAAGAGATAATCCTAATCAATTTAAAATAGGGAAATTACAATCATACATTGAAGAGGATACAAAAGAAGAAAGAAAAAGAATTCAAGAAGAGAAAATAGCTATTTTTGAATGGTGCAAAGATAAGTGGGATGAGATCTCACCGATTATTGAAAATTGGTCGAAAGAAGAACTA
>JAUVZH010000353.1 GCA_030602675.1 Candidatus Heimdallarchaeota archaeon
AGATTACCAGAATTACTCGTTGTATGTGACCAGCTTCGTCAAAGGGGCTGCCTTCTACAGTAAAGAATTCATGGTCTCGAGGTATTTCCATAAATTTAACTAAATGACTCTCGTCAATTTTTTTGGTGGTTAATGAAAAAACACAAAACAAACCATCTAGTGAAAAACCAATTTCGCCATATGGAAAGATAATAGTAGGGTTTGCATAGAAACTTTCATCCCAACCATCATTTAAGCGTATAAAGTTTCCATGGGAATTATCTAAATCAATATCAGGTATGACATTTTCAAGTTGAAGAGCAATACGCTCAATGGATTTCCACATATGATTAAGTAAATCATGGATTTTTTCTTTATTATCTGTAAGAAAATTCTGTAGATCCTTCATCTTTATCCTTCCTATTTTTTTTACAACCATTCTACTTTTGAAGGTTTTCTTGATACAAATGTTCTAAATTTATGTTTTGGATAACCAACTATTAGCACTTGATAGATTTGATTATCAGCAGGTAAGTTGAGTATCTTGAGTATTTTTGGATTGTATTTAGCATAATAGGTCAGATAACCAGTAAAGCATGAACCTAAACCATAACTTTGAGCTAAGATCCTAAAATAGTCTGAAGCGAGAGTGCAATTATCTTCAGGAACATATCCCTTTTTGTGGGAATGAAACACAACTACTGCAGGTGCACCATGGAATAGATAATCTTTTCCTTCACGAAAACCATCAAGCATACGCTGAAAACGCGGTCGCGTACCTTGGGCTTTACGAATAGTTGATCCTTTACCGATAAGCTTAGCAAAGAATCTGTAAAATGGACTGTCTATTTTTTTCAGAAAACTATCAATAGTTTTTTCGCTTTCCTCCTTTAAAAGAGCAATGGTCTCAGAATTATGGATAAGAGAAATCTCAACATTTTGTGAATGATGACCTGTAGGTGAATAGCGAGTAACATCAATTAGCTTTTCAAGGATTTCTTTTTTGATTGGTTTCTTTAGGAATTTTCTTGTACTACGAATAGATTTCAAGTAGTAATACAGTTGATCCCCAAAACTAGCTGGTATGGTTAGATTATCTTTGATGAAACCAAAATCATCTGCAGGCATAGTTTTATGATTAATTGCTTGTTCTGGGCAAATAGAAACACAGTGACCACAATCGTGACATCGAGGATTTGGCAAATAGTTAGATTTCTCTTCTGAATTAAGCTCGAAACAGTCTCGAGGGCAAATTTCAATACACGCTTTGCATCCAATACATAATTCTTGATTTACAACTATCTTGTTATCCATTCTAGTACCACACTTCTACATCCTTCAGATTAGTAGCTGTTATAAATTTTTAGAAAAAGCGAAGGAACATTATTCACTTAATCATCCCTTAACTTGACAGAAGGCCATACCATCAGGGTGAATTCCAACATCAATGGTATCAATGACTTTCAAAGTTTTAACATCAATAACGGAAATATCATTCGTTTTGTTATTAGCCACGTAAGCAAGATTACCTTTAGCATTAAAGACTGTTCCACCAGGCCAAACACCAACAGGAATACGTTTAATCTCTCTATGGTTTTCGACTGTAACAACAGATAAGGTGTTTCCTTCTCGATTTGGTATGAAAGCGTATTTTCCATCTCTACTAAAGGTTACTCTAATTGGTACTCTGTCAGTTGAAATTCGAGCATATAATGCATTGTTTGAGGTTTCAATTACATACACAAGATCATCATCTTGATTAGCACAATACAACCAATTGCCATCGGGACTGATTGCAATTCCTTCCGGACTTCTACCAACAGGAATATGAGTTATCCATTCAAATGTTTTTGTATCCAATATTGAAACTGAATTAGAACCAATATTCGAAATGTAAGCTTTGGATCCATCAGGCATTAGAGCAGTCATATGACTCATCCTTTTAGCTTCGATAACTTTCTCAACTTCATCTTTCTGAACATCAATAATGAAGACTTTATTCGCATAAGTAGAAGCTAGAACGACCTTTGAGCCATCAGGGAGAACTGCAGATTCATGAGGAAATCGAAACTCATCATGTTTTATAATGGTGATTCTTTCAAGCTTCTTCATATCAAAAACTTCAACGGTATTTGCACCAGCACAAGAAATGTAAGCTTTGACACCATCCGGTGTTACAGATACCTCATGAGGACTTCTACCCACACTAATGGTTTTAACCACTTTTCTGTTGGGCTCATCAACAAATGAGACAGTATCTTCGTCTTTATTTAAAACTATCAAGTAATCGGTCATAATCCATCACGTTATCATTATCAAATAAAATAAATCATTTTAGAGTTTTTCCTAGTAAAATTTTATTAAATACTTTTTTTTATACAACTACTATGAAAATTAAGGAATAAACTTCCTAATTTATTCATCGGCAAATTCTAATTGTACTTCCATTTCTGGTTCGGGGTTTATTTCCTTAACCCAAGATAGTACCCACTTTCTGAAAAATGATTGAGCTAAAACAATCGAGATTATAGCTGGAACTATTAGAAAGAACACTGATAATATAATTGCCTGAAGAAAACTTACTTCAATCTCTCCAGTATTCAAATTCTCCAAAAGTGTACTAATGTCACTTAGAGAGATTCCAGCCATGAGCGAACTAAAAACAAAATGCACAATCAAGACAATTGGTGCTAATACTACAGAGTAGCGATAGAGAAAGAAGAAGAAGAAGGATGTAACAAGAAACAGCAAACCAATAACTAAGATTGACCATTCAACCGCGAAAAGTTGCATAGCACCTGTTAGAAAAATCAACCAGAAAGCAGTTAATTTGAAACGAACAAGAGATTCCTCAGAAAAAGCATAGACTCTTGTTGGCTCTGATTCAAAATTAGCTACAAAATAGAGGAGAACAGGAAGGAACAAACTAATTCCTAATATTAAGGAATAAAGTGGTGTTAGATCTCGCATGAATGGTGCTTGATAAATTTGAGTGACTCCTAAAGAGACTATTTGTAGGTAGAGTAAGAAAACAGCAATAAAACTAATGATTTGAACTTTACGATCATCGGTAATAAAAGCAAAGAATCTAGATTCCTTATAATTAAAAGAGGATAAGAATAACAGTAAAATGGAAATGAAAGCAAAAAGGGAAAGAACTGAAAGTAACCAACCTAAGAACAGTTGATAACCCAAAGCCCTTGAATAAGTAGTAGTATCAAAATAAGGCATTACTAAGAATAAAACTGACAAAGCAAATTCAATAATCATAATTAAAGGAAAAATAGTTAATCGAAAATACTTCAGCTTGATACTCTCATTAATCATGGAATAAAGGCTCCTTAAATAATCATAAGATGATATAGACATTCTAAAGAGTCTTTCTACTAATTATTAAAAACTAGCAAAACCAAATCTGAACAAGAAAACTATCAAAAACATTGGATTTTACTCTTTTTTTATGTGTTTTAAAAGAAAAAAAGATAGAGAATACTTGAAAAAACGATCAAAATTGCTGGGGAGAATAATCACTTTTTACATGAATAATTTAACCGCTAAAAATGCATTACTTTTTTTATATAATTACAAAGTTCTTTTTGCCTGAGAAGTTTACAGAAAATTTATCTCCTTGGAAAAAGTTTCTTAGGTTTGTATCTTATTTCTTTGGCGAGATTTTTGTTTTTAATTCCGACAAAAAAGAGGTTTTGAGAAAATGAGGATTTAGAGATAATTTAAAGTGAAAACAAGGAAAAA
>JAUVZH010000021.1 GCA_030602675.1 Candidatus Heimdallarchaeota archaeon
CTTAAGTCATAGCCATGTACCATTTTATGATATGGATAATTGTATATTTGCTACAGGAGGATGGAAAGTGAAAGATAACTGGACTAAAGAATATATTGCTAGGTATGTTGGAGTGTTCATTCTTATTGATGATGAAGATCGAGATGATCCTGTTAAATTACGAAAAAGACTTTGATGCTTTAAACAATAATTCTTCTGCAATCTTCTCAGTTAGACCTTTTTAAACAAATTATTACGAGGAATAAGGTAAAGAAAAAAGAGTTGTAGAGAATGAACATGGCAACAGACAAAGAGTTGTTAACTTTTTTTGAAAAGATGACAGCAGAATATAAAGATGCAGTTATTCACGAGGAATATGATCCTACCGAGATATTCTTTGAGAATAAGGAGTATTTTGAATATTTAGTTAGAGATCCTAGTGGAAAGCAATTCTTAGAGTCATTTTGCTTTTACTTCTTAGTGAAAAATGACTACCAGAAAATCATTACATTCATGACTGAAGCAATTAAACATCAACCTGATAGTTACATGTTCCAATATTATTTAGCAGTCGCATATTATTTAACTGGTGATATAGAAAAAGCATTATCTATAGCTCGGAACCTAGATATCAGTCGTCTTCAAGAAGAAATCGATGACATGCAAAGCTATTTAGCTACTGTTGATGATGAACCAATAAAAAAAGAACACATTAGCATTTATGAAAACATAGATTTGCAAAAGTTCAAAGGAAAAGGTGCAGGAGCTATCATTAATGATCTGTTGAGTTCTATTGATATGTTTGTCGCAGCAAACATGTATGAAGATGCTATTGATTGTTATAAATTAATCATCAAGAATATTGGTGATGTACCATGTTTGCTTGCTGAAATGGGACAATTATACATGTGGTTAAATCAATACAAAGAAGCAAAGAAATGCCTTTCGAAAGCACTCCAAGACAATCCGGGATTATATCGAGCTTATCGTTCCTTAGCAACGATTCATCGTCTACTAAATGAACATGAACAAGCAGTTGGTGTGTTAAAAAAAGCATCTAAAAAATTTCCAGAAGATGATTTAATTCTCCTTGAATTGGCAACATCCTATTTAAAGCTGGAACATATACCTAAAGCAAAAGAATGTATAAAAAAAGCATTAGTAATTGATCCCAACATAGAACACAGCTTGTCTCTTGATCCTTTATTTAAACCTCTCTTTCCAATAATTAGCTAAAGATAAATCACTTGTCAAAGAAACCATTCAATCAGCAGGAAATGATTCTCTATACAAAACTCTTGGCTGATGAACTACCAATAGTTGATGACAAAGAGGCACTCTGGGAAGTGGCAGAAGTATCTATATATTATTACGGGACTGGATAGTTCTGGAAAAAAGAAATAACTCAAGAAGAACTCACCAAATTTGAACAACTTCTATTAATAGTTCGAAAAGAAATGCTAGCTCCTAACTGGGTAAAAAGAGAGAATTACTCCCTGAGAGAAACTTATTGTGTTTATCGAGAAGTCTGTGAAGTAATTTTATTGTGAAAAGTGTATTACGAAGTAGTTACTGTTTTTCTGGATTGATTACTAATGTTTACCACCCAACATCTCCAGACCAATACGCATAGGCACCTGCAATATCATAATTGTAAGCCCGGACTCGGTAATAATAGGTGACACCATATGAGAGCTGCTCTGGATCCATCCATAACTGCGTTGTATCAATAAATCCATCTTGATCAACAGTTGCTTGCAAAACATAACTGCTACCTACTATTCTATAAATCCTGTAATGGGTTGCAAGGACATTTGCTGGAGATTTCCAGGTTAGAGTAATGTACTGTATACCATCACCAAAACCTGTTAGTTCTCGAGGAGGATTTGGCACAACAGCATTATCATCCTCAAAAATATGTAGGTAATCAAGGTATTCAGTTTGATGATGATTTGTCGACCAAGAGTCATGATGCCCCCAACGAAGGACAAGTCTATTTGAGGAACCTGCAAATTGGTTGAATTCTGAAGCTAACAAAGTGAAGGATACGGTTTGCCAACCACTATCATACCCACTTATCCAAGTCTGACCGTTCCTGTTGTTCTGTTTTACAATATAGTAATCATAGCTTGTCGGGTTTGTAAAATCGATATCAGTAGGTGTTTGAGCATCATAGAATCGTAAGCGAAACTGCGTTACGGAGCTAGAACTTGATGCACTAGTGCATCGGAACCTAAAAGATAAGAGAAGATCATTAGCACCACCCCAAGAAGATAAATCAATGGTTGGGCTTTCTGCCCACATTTTGTATCCAGGATGGGAAACCGCTTCATAGTTTTTCACGCAATAAATAAAACTATTGTTATAATCAGGTACTACAACATTTTTTGGAGAATCAGAAGCTTGCCAAAAATTAATCATCCCATCACCATCTTCATAGAAAACTGGTTGTTGATAATAGGTATCAGCAAAGTCAAGAGCTGCTTTGGCATTTACCATACCATACCCATAGTATTGATCCCATCCAGTAACATTAAGATCGACAGCTGTTTCTCTAAGGATGTAACGCACATCGTCAGAGTCTAAATGTGGATAAGCAGAGAGAAGTAAGGCACAAACACCTGAAACCATAGGGCAAGCGATTGATGTACCACTGGTTAACTTTGTTCCACCACCAAGTTCTGTGGTTTTAATCCAATTATATTTTCGACCACCTGGGGCAACAAGCTCTTGGGTTGGTCCATAATTGCTATTTTCTACTAATACATTATCTTTATCCACTGATCCAACACAGATTACTGATGGATACCCAGATGGAAAGTGGGATTGATTAGTGCCTGTATTCCCTGCTGAGGCAACTATCACAATTCCTGCATTGTAACCTTGGTTGCATAAGTCATAGGTAATTTGTGAATAACCTGTACCCATACTTATACTAATAACATCCATATCATTATCTACCGCCCAATCTAATGCATTCCAAAATCCAACAGATATTTTTTCAGTTTCACTTGCATTAGTCCAACACCAAACTTTCAAAGCATAAAGAGAAGCTTTTGGAGCAACACCAATAACATCTTGTCCATTATCTTCAGCTGCAATGATACCTGCAACAGCAGTTCCATGACCACCAGCATCGAATGGATCACTATCTTCAGGATCACCTTTATAGTTACCAGCAAAATCCCAACCACCCTTATAATTACCATCTAAATCAGTATGATCGTGATCTATTCCTGAATCTATTATAGCTACTTTAACTCCTTCACCAGCAGGATTACCTGGTAAAACATCTTTAGCATCTTCAGCACCACCCCAAACCTCTTCAGCTTCAGTTTTATCGACTCCCCAATCTAAATCATCATTACATAGTTTCTCAATACTAGTTACTGTTTGGTTCTCTACATACTTGACAAAACTTGCTTTCTTGAAATCATTATACATTTCTATTGGGATGTGTGCATCAAATCCATTTAGACACTTGTATTTGTATCTAATGTTTAAATCAGGAAAATTCCATTCTATATTGTCTTTAAAGATGACAGTTGCATCAACAAAACTCATATCGGATTTGTTTGTAAAATCTGAAATTCGGTATTCAATATACTCCTTTTTTATATACTTAGTTGAAATTTGAGTTTCTGTTTCTAACTTCCAAATTTCACTATCTGCAGAAAAGCCAAATTTAAATTCTCTTTTTATGTCGTTTTCAATATTCATGGATTGAAAACTTGTGCTTTCAACTATCATTGGAGTAGGTAAAAAAACCAAAATTAACATTAAAAACAATCTGCAAAAAATTATCTCCCATTTTTTCATCAATACTCGCCCAGTAATAGACAATTTCTCTATTTACTTTTCAGTAAAATGTAATATTAGTAGTTCTATTAAGTTAAAATACAATCTATTAAATAAAAGATTTTTGTTTCCTATTTCGATTTTACAAAAACAATAGATGTAAATTGTGTATTGTTTCATTCTAAATTGAATTACTATAATTAGTTGATAAAATGGTCTTAAGTAATTTACACATATAATTCTTTGAATGGTGTATTAATAAAGAAAGGAAGTTATCTTTTTTTTCCTTCGTTTTATATAAACTACTTGACATACACCTACTAATCCAATTGTACTTGCAACAGCAGCAATACCAAAATTAGCTGTGTCTAAAGTTGCTAAATGAAATATATATTCATAGATTAGTGAGTATGGTATTGAATCCATCCAGATAACGTTTGTGATTGTAGTACTGTTAGCAGTAGTTTCAGTTGTATTATAGTTGGTGAAAACGAAAGCATTGTAAGAACTATCATATACATTTAGACGCGCATTAGGAACTAATGAATGATTAACAGAGAAAACAAGAGAATAACCATCTACAATAATGGAATTATTACTTTCAGAAAAAATTAAATTTCCTGAACTATCGTAAAACTCAGAAAATGAACAATTTTCAATATCAAAACCTCTTACCCCCCCAGCATAACAAACAGTGAAATTTGATTTCGGAGCTATTGCGTTTTCCCAAGTGACATTAGGCCAAACACCAATTAACCACCAACGTAATCGCTTATTCCAATCTATTATTATTCGGTAACCATGAAATGGATCAATCACTGGTTCACCAGCAAAACTGAGGATTATCTGGGAGGAAGTAGTATTAGTGGTTAAACTTACAATATCTATACTCGATTGGTTATACTGTTGTGTTTTATCAAACACATTGTTGGCAACACGGGATACATTCCCTTGATAATCAGTTAGATGAGAAGCTTTTATTAAATTAATTTCAGAACTAAACACTAAACCAACAATAATTGTAATACTTATGAGAGCTAAGCTGTTTTTCCTATTCAATTTCACTCACCCACATTAAACAAGAATTATGTAGCTAATTATTATATAAACTACATTAGATTTAAATATTGTCTAAATACCTTTTCCTGAATTTGTGATCAAGATCATTGAATGTTTTTTTCCATGTACTCAGTTTTTTCCGAAGGGATCATGTTTCTTATCAACTAAATTTCAAAAAAAACCTATTTTGGTCTTAATTTTTTTTATTGATTAAACTGATTATAGCAACCATAACAAACGAACTTATAATTGCCTAAAATATTAAGTTCAACTTCAACTGGATCATCCAATGATCCTACTTTAAATAAGTGCTATAAAAGAACACTATCCAGTAATGTATCTATCCAAATAACACTTGAAATTGTAGAGTACCATTAGTAAAATTTTAGTTACAGTGGTATTATAATTAACAAAAACAATTGCATTATATGTAGTGGATCTAAGGTTAGATTTTTAATATTTAATTGAGCATTAGAAACTAATGTCTGATTCGCATTGAAAGTGATTGAATTATTTTTTGTAATTATTGCATTATTGTTTACTTCAGAGAAAAGTAGACTTCTTGTACTATCGAAGAACTCAGAATAGGAACCATTAACTATGTTAAAACCACTAACGTCACCTGCATAATATACAGTGAAATTTGATTTTAGTTTGATTGTTTTAATCTTTTGATAGATCGAAGTTTTGTGTTAAATTATTATTTTTCAACAAATTTCACGATATCCAGTTAGTTGTTTAATCATGTGTCTGGTAATCGTGTCTTCCCATGTATAAGAAACTAATAATAAACGAGAAAAGAATAACATTAATAAAAATGAACAAATGAAATCCCACTAGAAAACTACTGGAGTAGCCTAGCCTGGTAGGGCGGTGGTCTCGAACTTCAGCTTCAAACTACTCGAGATAACCACTGCGCGTGAGCGCTCGGGGGTTCGAATCCCCTCTCCAGTACCATTTACTCTTTTGTCTCAAGTAAAAGCTAGTTAATAATGGAATCCCTATTATAAATTAGAAAAGGAGTAGTATCGCAAGCAGATGGTCTCCAAACTTTGCTCTACTTGCATGTGTTTAGGGATTTTCGAATAAATAACTTCAGCGGGTTATCTTGACAACTCTATTTCCACGTGAATGTCTTCTGGCATTTTTACACGCATAATTTGCTTTAGTGTGCGTTCCTCTGCATCTATGTCTATGAGTCTTTTATGTATTCTCATTTCATAATGCGCAAAAGTTTGTGTTCCGTTTCCGCAAGGAGATTTTCTTACTGGAACTGTGATTATTTTTGTTGGTAGAGGGATTGGTCCAGACATTCTTACACCAGTTCTTTCTGCAATTTTACCTACTTGATTACAGATTCGAGCTAATGATTCTTTGTTTTGACCGCTTAGTCTTATTCTTGCACGTTGTGCGGACATTTTCTTAAATTCCTATATTTTCGGTATCTTCTTCTGCTTTTCTTCTCTTTTAAAAAATTTTGCATCTAATCCTTTTGAAAAGATGAATTTTCTATTTAATGTTCGCTTTTCTTTCTTTTTTCTTCGATATAAAGGAAAAGCTTTTATGAGCATTCTTAGGAAAGCAGAAACCTAGCGGTATAGTCCTATGTGACATACTGACTACTATCTAAAAAAAATTTAGAAGGCTTTGAAATGGGTCATCGTAAAAAAAATGCTCCGCACCAAGGTTCACTCTCCTTCAGAAGAGTTCGTGCTAAAACTCAGAAGGGGAAAGTTCGTTCCTGGCCTACCTGGGATAGCGACCCCAAGCTTTTAGGATTTGCAGGGTTCAAAGCCGGCATGACGCACGTTACTGTTATTGAAAACAGAAAGAGCAGTCCAATGTTCAATCAAGAACGGATTGTTCCTGTAACTATTTTGGAATGCCCTCCTCTCAAAGTGATTGGTATTCGTGGGTATTATTATACCACAGAAGGTCTTCAAATTGCTGCTGAAGCACTTATTAAAGATCTTCCTGAAGAACTTGCTAGGAAAATGATTATTCCTAAGAAGTATAAAGCCACTTCACGCCTAAAAACCCTACAAGAGCGTCTAGGGTCAATTTATGAATTGAGAGTAATAGCAATTACGAATCCTCAAGAAGCAAAACTTCCTCGTAAGAAACCTGATATCCTCGAGATAAAAGTAGGTTCTAAAGATATGAAGGAAGGTTTTGAATTCGCTAAGTCCCTGTTAGGGAAGACTGTTACTGTTGATACAGTTTTTGAAACAGGCGAATTTGTGGATACAATTGGTGTAACAAAAGGTAAAGGCATACAAGGGCCTGTAAAACGTTTTGGAATTAAGATCTTGTCCCGCAAGACAAGAGGTGTTAAACGTAAACCTGGTGCACTTGGTCCATGGCGTCCAGCTAGAACCATGTATACTGTAGCACATCAAGGTCAACATGGTTACCATCAAAGAACTGAGTACAACAAACTTATTTTGAGAGTTGGTACTAAAGAGGAGAACATTACTCCTGCTGGTGGTTTCAAAAAGTATGGTTTTGTCAATAATGACTTCGTTCTTATGAAAGGCAGTGTTCAAGGACCTGCTAAACGACTAATTACTTTGCGAAATCCAATCAGAGGTAAGAATAAAACTTCTGCCCCTGAAATTGTACAGATTTCTTTGACTAGTAAAATGTAGGAGGATGCAATGGAATGAAAACTAAAATTTATGGTGCAATAGGTTTAGCTAAGAAAGCAAGGGTTGATCTTCCCGGAGTTTTCGAAACAACATATCGTCCAGATCTCATTAAAAGAGCTGTTTTGGCTGTCCAAAGTACTAGAAGACAACCAAAAGCTACTAAATACCAAGCTGGTTGGTCAGTAGCTTCTAGCTGGGGTACTGGTAGAGGTGCTGCAAGAACTCCAAGAACTCACGGAAAAAGAACTCATCATTCTCAAAGAGGTGCTCTTGTCAATTATACTGTTGGTGGTAGAGTTGCTCATCCACCTAGAGCTGAAAAGCGTATTGTTGAAGGTATAAATAAGAAAGAGCGTAGATTAGCCATTCGAAGTGCCATTGCTGCTACTTCTAACAAAGATTTAGTTTTAGGCAGAGGTCACCGAGCTGGGAATTTTGAATTATTACCCTTAGTCTTTGAAGATGCAATACACGATAAGATAATAAAAACAAAAGACGCTGTTGAATTGCTTACGAAAATTGGCTTAATTACTGACATCAACCGAGCTAAAGATGGAAAGAAAATACGAGCTGGCAAAGGTAAAGGTCGTGGTAGGAAATACAAACAACCTGTAGGACCATTGATTGTTATTGATAGACAATCAAACTTTTGTAAAGCAGTTAGAAACCTTCCTGGGGTTGAATTAGTTCATGTGAATTATTTAAATGCAGAAATGCTCGCACCTGGTACACATGCAGGTCGGTTAACAGTTTGGATGGAAAAAACTCTTAATGAGATTGATTCCGTTTATCCAGCTAAAACTGCAACCAAGAGAACTACTGCTACAAAATAGGAGTTGAAGTTACATGAGTGAAGAAAATCTTTACAATATTATTTTGGCACCTTATAGTAGCGAAAGAATTTTTGAGCTAATTGAAAGCCAAAACAAATTAGCGTTTATTGTTAATTTGAAAGCTAACAAGACTACGATCAAGCAAGCTATTGAGAAGTTGTATAATGTGAAGGTTGTCAAAATTAATACTATGATTACACCTTCAGGCAAGAAAAAAGCAATTGTAAAATTGGACCCAACAAATAGTGCAGTCGATCTTGCAACTGCGCTTGGATTAATGTAAGGTGGAAAACAATGGGAAAAAGAATTTTAGTCCAAAGAAGAGGACGCGGTGGTCAGCAATTTAGAGCAAATACTCACAAACGAAGAGGTCCCGTAAGGTACCCACAATTAACGGTAGAGGATTACAAGAAAGACATAATTGAAATGGAAGTCATTGAATTACTTCATGATCCAGGTAGAGGTGCTCCTGTTATGAGAGTCAAAGAAGCAAATGGATCAAAGCATCTATTGTTAGCTCCCGAAGGAATCCAAGTAGGTCAAAATATTTGCAAAGGACCAAACGCTCCAGTACAAATTGGAACAATAAAACCATTGAAGAATATACCAGATGGTACTTACATTCACAACATTGAACTTAGACCCGGTGATGGAGGAGCAATGGTACGCTCATCAGGCGCTTTTTCAACAATTGTCTCACATAGTCGAAAGAAAGTCTTTTGCCAAATGCCAAGTGGTGAATTGAAACAATTTAACCCAAGATCTCGAGCAACTATTGGTATAGTGGCTGGTGGTGGTAGAATTGAAAAACCATTCCTCAAGGCAGGTGCAAAACACCATAACTTAAGGGCAAAAGGTCGTAAGTATCCAATAGTTCGAGGAAATGCTATGAATGCTGTCAGCCATCCTCACGGTGGAGGTAGTGGTACTAAATGTGTCTCGAGAAATGCACCTCCAGGTGCAAAAGTTGGATTGATAGCCGCAAGTCAATCAGGTCGTAAAAAGGGAAGAAAGTAATTCTTACCGTTCCTTTTTTTTTATGGACAAATAGTACATAGTACTATTTATCCATTCCCAGTCACCGTGACAAGTTTATTGGCACAGTTCATTTCTGAGCCCCCACCAAGAACAGTTGGGTGAGGGATTCCCGAGTCCATATAGGGCACGGGGCTGGTGTCTTTAAGACTTTTAATTTCTTTATAATCTATGAAGCTTGCTCGATAGATGTTTATTGCGGCGATGTAATCGCGGTCAGCGGAGAACCCACAGTGGGGGCAGTGGAACCAGTGAGCTCTTTTATTTTCAATCAGGTTGTTTGGTCCGAGAACTTTCACTCCTTTAGCAGTGCAGCGAGGGCAGTGTGATGAGGTATTCCACGGGCAGACCTTTTGCAAGGTAAGCCCTTGCTCTTTGCACTTGTATTCTAAGAGAAAAGCTATTCTTCCCCTAAGCCATTGCGAGAGCCGGCGAGACCAGCTTCTCCTTCCACGAGGAGGTTTGTAATCTCTGAGGTCTTCTATGACTATTTTCGTGCAGTTCCAGTCGAGAGCAATTTGGATGAGGATGTTTGTTGTTGTGTGTGCTAGTTCTTCTCCCAAGCGGTTCCGTTTTTCATAGAGCCTTCTTCGCTCTTCTTGGTATGCTTCCACACCAATTTGCTTGCTCTCCCTTCTTTTCTTTTGACTTGCGATTTGATGTTGGTTTCCTGCGATATGATCGTAGATTCTTTCGATGTGCCTGTACTGTGAACCCACCAATTTGATAGTTATCGGTTTTGATATCTGCTTGCCATCCTCGAAAATCGCCATTGTCGCTACTTTTTTCAATCCTTTGTCGATTGCTAACACACGCTCCTTGCTGTCGTTCCTTTTGGGTTGGTTTTTGAACTCCCACGGGAATAGGAGGAAAAAGCATTCCAACCCCCCTTTGAGTTTCTTTTTGTGCAAGGTCGGTTTGAGTGGTTGGCTGGATATAGCCCCAGCAATTTTCTCTTGTATTTTTTCCGGAATGGCTAGTTCACTAACAATCCACTGCCAATCGTTTTTGCTTTTTGGTTCTAGCGTTTTTGGCAGCTTCAGTTTGAAGTTGATCTTTTCCTCATCGTATGTATATTGTATTGTTTGCCCATCATCTGGAGAGTAGGGGAATGCTAAGTGCTGTATTTCTGGCTTCACAAGATCTATGTATCTGAATGCTGCAAAGCCTTTACCTAATCGCTGGAATAGATTCTTTATCATCTCTATTGTCTGCCTTATCAACATTTTTTTGTATCTTTTGTAGGTCTTCCCATCTTTTCCTGTGTCTCTACAGTACTGCATGACGATTGCTATGAGTTTGCTGTCCTCGGTTTCAATTCCTAGCCAATTGATTATTTCCAAGCAATCATAATAGCAGTTCTTGCGCTTGTATTGCCCCCTGATGATCCTTCCTGCCCATTCTGCAGTTCCTCGTCTGATTCGTGATGGAAGGTAGATTTTCTGCCTGTTCAGCTCTAGTTCTACTTGTGCTTCATTTATGACTTTGTAGGCTTTGAGGTTGCTTTTCCCTAACTGATTTATCCACTCTTCGCTCCAGAGTTTATCTAGCAATTGCTGAGCTGCTTTTGTTGTGAGTGCTTGGAACCACTGCAGACGCTCATCTCTTGGAAGCTTGAATTGGTAGCTTTTGGTGGGGATGTTTTTTTTCTTTCGGGGCATTTTCGTTCAGTAAAATATATATTAAGCTAGATATATAGTATTTCTTTAAAGAGCATGCCGAAAGTATTCGAAGTTTACTTAAAAGAATAATTAATCAATTAATAATTTGTACATCTTTTCTAAGAGGTATTTAAGAAGTCAAGAACTAACAAATTATTAGGAGGAATTAATGATCACTATACATCTCAACTGGTCAAAGGATCCTTTGCTAATTGATCCTGAACCATTTGAACAAAACAATTGGTTAACTGCTAATGATTTGTTTGAAAATGACCACAGAGACAAAATCTTCAATTCTATTGATCAATTCCAACTTTATTCGATTGTAGTTCGTAAAATTGATTTCATTACCGGAGAGCGATTATTACAATCTTTCCCCTATATTCTCTTGAATGATATGAGGATAAAAAATCTGCGAAAGAACACTTTATCACTTGCAGAGCGAACCTACTATTATTTCGAAGGAACTAAAGCTGATCATTCTATTCGCTTCTGGCAGAAAAAGATCAATAATTATTTGGAAGAGCAAAAGCGTTTGCCTTTTCCCCTCTTTAGACTATATCCTGATTGGTTAGAAATTTATGAAGGTAATCAATTTCTCTCTTTCCAATCTGCACGGGGGGAGGGTTTTCAATTACCTCTCTATCTTACTGATGAGTTAACTTATCTTTCTGGTGTTATTATGGGTGATGGTCATCTTGCCAATTATTTTATCAATATTATTGATTCATCAAAAGAGCATATAGTAAGTCTCACAAAGATATTAGAAGAGATGTTTCACTCAAAAACAGAATTCTTCAAACAATCCAATGCAGAAGCTTGGAATGTCAACATACTTGGCAAATGGATCGTGAGGTTTTTCAATTTCCTCACAGGACAACCAATCAATAAGCGAAAATATCCTTCACTACGAGAACCCTTAATTTTCCAAAATAATGAGCTCTTTCGTAGGAAGTTTTGGCAGGGAGTGATGGACGCAGATGGTAGTTACAAAACAAATATCAGTTTTACTTCTGCATCTCAAAATTTATTTTTTGATTTTACAAATTTCTTAGAACAGAACAAATTAGACTTTAAAGTATATACTAATAGACTATATGGTGCTAAAACATATTCATTAAATCTTGATGGATTATCACGTAAGATATTTTCTACATTAATTGGCACAAATCATCCCCAAAAAAAGCAAGAGTTAGAGCAATTATTGAAAAGAAAAATCTATCCTTTTTCTCCTAGAGCATACACATTGATGAAACAGGGAACATGGGTAGGGAGAGTAGAGAGCTTTCAAGAAGAAAGTTTAATCGAAGGTTTCTTTGACTTTACTAAAGTCCCTTACTTTTGTGTTTCAAATTTAGGTCTCTTTCTAAAAGAATTACGTAGTAATCTGACTCAAAGAGAATTTGCTGAAAAGCTTTCAATAAACCATGGAAAGTTATCACAATATGAACGAAATGTTATAGCAGTTCCCACATCAATTCTGAAGGAAATCTTTCTTCAAACAAATCATTCAATTCCGAACTTTTTAAGAAATAATCCTAAATTAGCAATACAAGCTAGAAAGTCTAAATGTTTATTAGATACAAAACCAACTCCATACCTTTTAGAATTATTACAAGGAATACAAGTGAAAGAGAAAAAATATTTACAATTTATTGGTAGAAATAACCAAATATTTGAAGAATATAAGGAAGAATTTTGTATCTATTTCTCAATTGATATACCTCAAAAAAGATTCTTCCGCAATGCTGTTCTCTATGCTTTTATTAAAGAGTTCTGTATGCTCAAATGAGTAGTGTTGAAAATAGACTGTTCTCGCAATGTCTTTGCTAGTCGCAGATTCGCGGTCACTACAAGCCCACTTACAGTGGTCTTGCTTAACGTTCTATCGCGGGAAACTATTGAGAAGTAAGTATTATTTCTAATAAAAAAGCAGATATTGAAGATTAGATAAATCAGAAAGGAACGTCTTTTTTTCTGGCGTTTATATAGTTTATATATATTTGTCGGTGTTTTTTTAGTTCTTTATAAATAAAATTCCAGGAAGTAATAGTAGAAGTAAAAATTGAGTTAATTATGTGCCTTTTCTTGGAGAGATTCCATGAGTTCCACTGTTTATCCTAAAAAACGATTGCCAATCAGTGTATCGCTAGGTATCACCACGCAATTATCTGGTTCTGAGACATTTTTTGATGATAGATTTGCATCTCTCTCGGAAGAGGAACTGAAAACGATATTATTCAATAGTGGTTCTCTTGCGTTTATTTGCAAAGACCAAAAGAGGCAAAAATCGAAGCTCAGTGAGTTCCTAATCTTCCTAACTATCAGACGTGCTCTAGCTCTAAAGAGCCATACAAAAAAACCTGTGATGGTCGTTGTTTATTCTTGGCAAATTGGCAAGCAAGTTGCTACCGAGCTTGCAAGGCATACCACTGATTACAAACTCTACAATATGATCAGTAAAATAAAGGATAAAATCAACAAAGATTTGAAAGTAAAACTTCATACGCAAGCGGATTTCATCCTCTTAACCTACCACCAACTCCGAGACATTGTTTTTGATGTCAAGTGCCCAAAAGTCGAGCAAATTATCTTTGTTAACCCCCTTACAAAATACAACAGCCATCGTGAGGTTATTGCTTTAGATGACATTACTGCGGTTTTACACAAGCACAAACGAAGAAAGGTGCAATTCACCTACGTATTTGATGCCAATTACTTTCCTGTCATGCAGAAAAAGGATTACCAATATCTCCTTGATGTTGATGATTGCCTGTTCTTTGGTTACAATGAAAAGCCTGTGAGCCTTTACAACAACATACTAAGCTCTGTTTTAGAGTACCTTGCAGATGAGCATATACAGTTTTTCATCTGGCGAGAGCTATACCGAAAAAGAGGACTATTTTCTGGATTAGTTCAGCAGTTCAAGAAGTCATTAACCTATAAATTGTATGTATTAAGTAATGGTCTTTACCCAAAGAACCTTGCAGACCAAGGAGAGACTGCTTTTATCAAATATGGTTTAAGAGAAAAAGATGATATTGATAAAGAGATCAAAGGTAAAATAGGCAAAACCCTTCAACTTTTCACGAAAAAAACCACAAAAACGATCATAGGAGAGAAACAAGTTGATTTTGAACATCAGAAGATAACATATTCCTGGGAAGAACCGATTGAAACACCACCATTTTTGCCTTTAGTTGAAAAAAAGAGAGAAAATCATTACTATTACCTTACAGAATTAGGAGAGACAGTATTTACTTCTGCATCGCATCATGCAGGTGCGAAAATAAGATTTTCAACCTTTTTGCATGAGACATCATACAGGCTTTTTAGAAAGAAAAAATCTCCCGCGAAGTTCACTCTTGAAGAGATCATAAACTTGTATAGAGTGCTTATTGGCATTGATCCCGAAGAGTTGCCAGATACAATCAAAGACTGTATAGCTGTTGATGCTGATCAAACAGACCAAGAATTAGCTAACACCTTCGATAGCTTCATTGAACGAGAATTTGGCTTTATAATAAAGGACTACTCAAACCATGCTGCGAAAACGTTGCTAAACCCATTTGAAGAATATATGGATGAAAATGCGTTGTACTTTTTCAACAGACTAAAAGACTACAAGGAGAAAAAGAAACGAGTAAGAAAAGAAGACCTTCCAGAAGCAATCCTCAAGACAGTGAAATATAAACCACTGCTGATCGGGAAAGTCAACCAAAAACTCAATTTAGATTATAACCTGATAAGCAGAGAGCTGAAAAAGCTAGAAACTCAAGAACTTGTTGTTGCCATTAAAACAATGATTAATGACGGTAGCACCCGTTTGAAATATTGCCAACCAGAGGTGCTGAAGCAATACCCTTATCTCAAGAAGGAGTGCGGCATTTGTGCGCTTTACAAAAAACGATTTAATAGCTGCCCTTTTCTGAAACTCGTAGACATTTACAATCCAACTCAGTTCCCCACAGGCTTTCGTGAGTATGTGTGCAATGCTGTCAGAGAAACTGCTACACCATGTAAATACCTCGATGAACATTCGGATTTGGAAATTGAGGGAGAACAAGTCAGATATACTATAACCATAGAAGCACTTGCACAAAAGATGAGAATAGTTGAGGGGTTATTTCTTTTGGGACAAGAAGGGGTAAAATATTCCTGTGTAAATTGCCAAACAGTGATCGAGGAATTTGGCACAGGAGAGGAGCTCTTTTTCCCACGGAAACGAATTCTATGCCCAAATTGCGCAACAGGATACTACCGAAAAGATGAGCAGACTGTTCTGATTCAGACAGAGCACAGAGACGTTCTTCGTGGAAAATATTTTGAGCTCACAGGCTCAATACCAAAGATCCTGAAAGAAGGGGAACCATCGTATGCTTATGTCATCTATGACAATGAAGAAGCAGATCTACTTATGAATAAGGAAAATTCAATGGTGCTTAAAATATGCAAACATAAAGTTCCCCTTGAGAAAGTCCAGTACATCTACTTTGCAGGGAAAGAACATCAGAGGGTCGAGAGATTCCTAACACATCTCTCAAACATTAGACCTGAAAGGTTTAATTATTCAATTAATCGCTCTCCACAAAAAGAGGAACTAGCGCTAAGGGAGGGTTGTGAACTGTTCACTTCTGAACAGTACCATAAAATCCATGAATTAATTGCTTTCATTTCCGAAGAAGAACTGTTAAACAATCCCTTTCTGAGAGGAAGGCACCTATCGAATATTGGTGCTTTGTTGAAATATCGACGAGAAGCTTCTGAGAAGAATGAATACCTAACCAGTATTAATAGGCAATTGTATGAAATGGTCGATCTCTTGC
>JAUVZH010000153.1 GCA_030602675.1 Candidatus Heimdallarchaeota archaeon
GTAGATAAGCCTAAAGCAGTTCCAAGAACTACATTGATAATATTGGATACACCATCTAGTAATATACCAATAGTTCCTATTGCTGCTAATCTTAATCTTAGTCTTACCATTTTGTTTGCAGTTTGTTTGGCTTCTGATATCATGCTGGTAATTGTAAAAATTGTTGCGAGAACAACTGTTAATCCAAAGACAATAACTGTGTAATCAGTAAAAATAACTGGTATATCAATGAAACTGCCAATTAAGTACACTATACTACTAAGAATTAAGAGTCCAACTTCGATAAAAGCAAGTATCTTAATCATTCGTTTTATAGAAGATCTAAAATTAATTATTCTTAAAAGGAACAGATTTAATGCATAAACAGCAATAGCATATCCAGCAATGGATAAGAAAATTGAAAAGTTTGAATGCATAACGATTCCTCCGAGAAATCCTCCAAGATGATCCGATAAATAAGTTCATGTAACAAGAGTTACAGCAACAAAAAGTAACCTAAAACTTAGATATGAATCACTTCTAACTTGTGAGTTGCGTATTCTATTTGAAATTATTATTTGAAAGATTATCGTTCCTATTAGAATTAGCCCGAAGGATATTAAACCTACAAGTCTAATATATACTAAATCTAGAGAAACATCAAACCAATCGGAAATTGTAACCATATAATAATCACCTGTTTCTATTTATTAGTTAAATTAACTATTTTCATCATTATTTAAAAACTTTGAGTTTTGTGCAATATATATTGAATATTTGCCAATTTTTCAATTTAAGTTGAAAATTATTTCTTCTCTAAAAAAACCTAATTTATGTTTAAATCCTTTAATTCTAAAATTTTTTTAACAAGATTACCTAGCTCTGTTAAGTTTCTTTCATGTCCTTTAACATTCATTAATCCTGTGTCCTTTAGATGTTTAAGATGGTTGGATACTGTACCTAATGAAATCTTTAGAATTTTCTTCATACTTTCAAGATTCTTTCCTTCATCTACACAGTTTAAAAGTTCTAGACTTACCGGTTCAGAAATAAGTAATATAAAGGATTTTATTATCTTTTTTTGAAATATTTTTTCCATGTCATCGAATTTCTCAGTAATGAAATATTCATAATCCATGTCGTTAAGATTTTGAACTAATTGTACTGCTTGAAGTAACGCTATATTCATTGAAAGAGATTCATCACCTAAATTCAACATATATCTATGATCTGGTTGAAAATCAATTAGTAAAGCACGAGCAAAATCAAGTATGATACTTAGAAAGGAATCTTTTGATTTATAATCAATAACTTGCATGTTAAACTGAATTTTAGCCAATTCACAATATTCTCTGAGTTTCTTCAAACTTTTTTCAATATGTATATAATTTGGTGTTCCCTTTTTTGTATCACTTTTCGCTACAAAAACAATTATTTTGGATGATGTGTGTAATCTGTCGAAATCAATAATTCTTTGGAAATCTCTTTTCAATGGAGCGATTTGTATCTGATTATTCATGAACACACAAGCCTAAAGTGTCACTATAATATTAGCTTTATCAAATAAAAATTTCACTGTTTAATGAAATTTTAGGATTTTTTTAAAAAACAATGCAAATTCTATTTATTTTCTTTAATCTTGTTCACAAGCCAAAAAACTGCTGTTTCTACACCATCTCCGAACTTTACAGAAGTTGGTAATATATTGAATGACCTTCCTACAAGATCAGTTATATCATATAGCTCTATTGATTCTTGTGTAGTAATTGGTTTCATATCTACAAGATCTTGTTTGTTAATCAAAATCAGAAGAGGTGTTTTGATATCAACTATTGATAACATATAATCAAAACTAAATTTGCTTACCTCAAATGCTACATTATCACTTGTTGGTCTAACTGTGCCATCTATAACATAGATTACTGCATCAGCCTGACTAACACCTAAACTCCAAAGACTTTCTCTATATAGTTCTTGTCCCCCAACATCGATAGCTGATAATGACCATCCACTTATTGTTATTGGATTCTGTCTTATATCAATACCCAAAGTTATTCTTGGATCTTTCATAACTGGTTCGCCAGTTTCTAAATAACGAACCAATGTAGTTTTACCTGCACCTGAAGCTCCTAAGATAACTAAACTTGCTTTGAGCTCTACCTTTTTTTGCTTAAAAAGCTTTGAAAGCCAACTCATATTAGTACCTTCAGTAGTTTAAGTAAAGAAAGTATATCAAAATGGGTTAATAAATTAATTCCTAAAAAATAAAGGTTTTAGAAATGAAAATTAATCATTTCTAACGATTATATCTCCAGAAAATGTTACAATGTCAAAGATATATTGTATAGCCTTCGTATCAAAACTTGCTGATTTGTAGTATTCCTGTCCGTTTGGTAAATCAATATTTCCAGAAATTGTATCTGTAGTAACTTCCAATCCTACATTTAATTCGCTCAGTAAATAACTAATATCCACACTGCCAGATGAAGAATCAATATCTTTTGTTACCTATCTTCAGTTGATCTTAGCATACCAATCATTTGCTTCAAATCATTTGGATTATCAAGAATTTCTATTAATGCCTTTTCTGGGTCTTTTTGATTTTCTAGAAATCTTGTTGTTAACATTAAAAGATCTCCTTTAAAACCAATAACTCCATGAATAGGCATTCCACCAATGCTTGAAACCTCTTTTACAGCAATATGATCTGCAGGTAGTGTAATTACTTTATCTGATGTCGATTCCTCAAATGCTATTGTTTTGCATGGAAGATTTTCATCCCAATTCCCTAAAGCTGTTAAATAGTTTTTACCAAGTGCCAAATATATGAAATCAGGATTCTCTTTCTCGATAATTTCTTGATAATCATTAGGGATATTTAGCATATTTGCACGGTTGATAAGCCCTTCTTTTCTCATTTCAGAGAAACTGCATTCATATGGTGGCATCATATCATTTTCATTAACAATGCCAAATCCTGCAGATACAATGTAGTATCCTACATCAAACATCTCTTTTAGATGCCTTACAGCAGCATTTATACTGATATTAAGCGAACCCCGATACATGTCTTTAGCTTTACGCTTTTCTGTAAAATTCGGTAGATACGCTTCTCTCATTTCCTTAGAACTTATTTGCTGACATGTAGGCTGATTTGGATAGGAAACTGCTTTTCTCTTACTACATGAAGCGAATATTAGTATTTTCATTTTTATTTATACACCCGTTTCTTTATTTTGCAGATCTAGTGTAGAGGTAACTAAATCTACTAGTTTCCTTGCAAAAGGATTATCCATATTAATACTAAATAAGTGCTCACCGGCAATAGTTCTTTTTGCCATTACTAATTCTTGTATATCTAATTCTTCCAAATATGAGTTTGTCATCATTAGAGGTATTTTCAATTCATTTGACAATTCTTGTGGAGAGAGTGTTTTCTTTGTAGCTAGTAAAGTAAAGATAGCTAGTCGGTTTCTATTAGAGATGATTTCAAGTTTAGCAGGTAATTCCATTTTTACTTTATCATCTACTTTTTTCTCTTTTTTCACTCGATCTAATGCAAATTGTTTTGCTCGTTCTAGTGCCTCTTCACTATTTTCTACTAGATAGACTAGTTGTGATGAACGCATTTTCTGAAATGTTGTTTCTAATGATGTAAAAACTTCAGATGAAACTCCACCAGCTTTTGAGTATATCACTACATGAATTCCTAAATCCACTGCAAGAGATATTTGTATCCCTGTTTCGTTTCCACCACCAATTGCAATCAAACTGTCACAAGAATAAACAAATGGCCAGCTATATTCACTTTCACTTAATGTTGTAGCAATTGTTACATGAGAATCTTGATTTCCAACTTCTTTATAGTTTCCTGGAACAATATTAACATTTATTCCTCCAGCATCATTGACACCTTTTGTAATAGCTTCTGCTACACCTGTTGCTCCACTTACAAGAACTGCTATATTCGCTGTTCTTCCTAAAGCAAAACCCAATTTGTATGAGAAATCCCAAGTATCCTTATCTTGTTCATTATTCATATCAATTGTTTTGCTACCTACAATTGATATCTGAAGTTTTCTCATGGTTAGAAGACAAGAAACAAGGTATTTGTTTTTTTCGATTGAGATAGTTTGTTGTTCTAATTATGGTTTTATAAGGACAATTGATTAATACTTGATGAATGCTATTTTGTCTAACAAAATTAAGAACGTAATTTACAGGGATTAAAATGATAATTCGAGATCCTGTCCATGGTGATATTAAATTCACTAAAACTGAAGCTGAAGTTATTGATTGTTTAGAAGTTCAAAGACTACGTGGTGTCAAACAATTGGGAACAACCTACTTGGTCTATCCAGGAGCATTACATACAAGATTTGATCATAGCTTAGGAACATCTTACTTGTCTAAAATTATCATGCAAAGCATCAGAAAGAATGGATTTGAAATCGATAATGAAACAGAAGAAATTGTCTCAATTGCGGGAATAATACATGACATTACACATGTACCTTATGGTCATACCTTTGAAGATGAAAGAAAAATCTTTAAAAGACATGATAAAAGCGAGAATTTTATCAAAATTCTAGCAAATGGACAGATTGGTGATTTATTAAATCAATTGGGTTACAAAACTAAATTACTAAAAATGCTAACCCAAAAAGATCCTACAATAAAATCTCGAGAAGATCCTTGGATGGGACAGATAATTAACGATACTATCTGTTCAGATTTATTAGATTATATTAGAAGAGATTGTTATTTCACAGGCATTAACAAGAATTATGATGATCGAGTATTCAGCTATTTCATTGTTGAAGATGGAAAATTAGTTCTTAATTTTCTGAAAAATAAAATGGAACGTTCTGATGCCAGATCTGAAGTTCTTCATCTTTTACGATTAAGGTTCTTCCTTACTGAAAGGGTTTATTTCCATCATGCAAAACTATCATCTGGTGCAATGATTTCAAAAGCTGTAGAATTAGCAGTAAAAGCTGGTCAACTTACTCGAGAAGATCTCTACAAATTAAATGACTGGACGTTATTTAGATTCCTTATAGGTGAACCAGATCCAAAACCAGTTGATTCTCCTATTCGTAAACTAATAGAACGTGTTCAAAACAGACAATTATTAAAACGTGCTTATGTCCTGTCAAGCGCAACATTAAGTTCTAGGAAGAGTCGTGAGAATTTCATTCAGAAATTTAATCCACCAACAAATGAAAGAGAACAAGTAGAAGATATGATTATTGATCGTCTAAAGAATATTACAAAAGATAAAACCATCAATAAAGCAGATGTTATTATTCATTGTTTAAGCTCATCTTCCTTGAAGGAAGCAGAAGTTTTAATCAAAAACAAAGAGAGAAAAATTGTTCAACTAAATGTACGTCCCCATCCATCAGCTGATATTAAAGTTATTGAGGATGCTTATGAAGACTTATGGCGCATGTATGTTTTTGCCAATCCTAAATATGCTAAAGAAGTAGGAAAAATATGTGAAGAAACATTTGGGCGTGATAGTGAATATTCTCCAAAGAAAGGGTAGTTTAGCTATTGAATACTACTTGTCTATCTTTCTGACAATATCATTGTAGAGATCATTAAGGTGTATCTTGTATTTGCCTAAATTTCCACCAAAATTACCCGCAGATATTTTCAAAACACCTTTGGATTTTACTGCTACTTTTATTGCTAATCTCATTGCTCGTTTGACATCAACCAATGTTAAACCATTAATAATAATTTCAGGAATACTAACAACACCCTCTGGAACAAGATTATCATCAATTTCAGTTCGCAAAGTTGGACAGTATTGATGATTCGTTGTAGGACCAATTTCAGGATGAGGTTGTCCTTTGTAAACAGTTTTTGATCCTGCAGAGCAGATAGCGAAAGGAGTAATTATATTTTCTACATGTACTAAAGTATCAACTATCTTCTTACCGGCTTTTAAGGCATTTTTCTCAGAATCACACATTAACCATATATTTCCACCAGATATGCCTGTTGTGTAACCAATATGACGTTCTATAAACCAATCACCCATCATTAAAGGGATTTTTATCATCTTACGATTAAATAATACAATATCAGATTGGTAAACATCACCACAATAACCAACATTTTCCATTAAATCAAACTTATCTTTAGATTCCAAGGCATTAAACACTGTTGTTGTGGGGATTACTAAGATACCTTGTCTAATTCTCAAACCAAGTTCTTTGTAGAATTTCTTCAAACTTTTCTCAGGATTTTCTGAATTCCACTCACCCCATATTTGAGCAATAAAACCTGGGTTCTTATCGGGTGTTTTATCTCCTTGTAACCATCGTTCTAAGCCTGCTTCTGTACGTCCTACAACAATTGATGGTAGTGCAGTACTTTGTGCAACTGTGTAGTGCATAAGCTCTTCATCACGAAGTGTTACTAACAATCGAGTAACTATTCCTTCAAAAGCTTCGCAGTAAGTGTCTTCTATTTCTACTCCTTCAAGCATCATGAAATAAAACCTTCATTAATTATCCACGTGTAGTAATGTTATTGAAAAAGATTTTGCTGTTAAAAAATGTTGATTTGTAATTGGAACATTTCTG
>JAUVZH010000448.1 GCA_030602675.1 Candidatus Heimdallarchaeota archaeon
TTAGCTTGTTAACAACCTCAATCATCTGTTTCACACTATTATCTACTACTTGCACAGCTTTAACAGCTGATTCAATATTACCTGTGTGACCTACCATATCACCATTAGCTAGATTTACTCTGACAAATTTGTATTCAGCACTTTGTAATGCTTCAATGGTCTTATTGCATACTTCTTTAATCATCATCTGAGGTCGAATTTCTATCATTTCGTTTGGTTCTGAATCAATTTTCATATACTTCTCCTTATCAAGACAAATATAGCCAGATCGATTACCATTCCAAAAGTACGTTACATGACCGTATTTATGCGTTTCAGCAATAGCAAATGAAGTAATGTTATTTGCACAGCAATAATCTGATAGAATATTCCTTATATCAGAGGGAAGAACTAAATATTGTTTTGGAATATGTTCATCTTCATCATATTGAACTAAACCTGCATAGTCTATTTTTGGAAATATAATTCTATCAAACTTGTCAAAATTTTCATCCTCAAAAGCCTTACTAATTTGTATTGCTCTATCTCCTCTGAAATTAATATTAATAACTAAATCATTATCAACTATTTTTCCTAACGGTTTGTTGTTTTTATCAGTAATCACAAAAGGAGGTAGAAATTGATCATTCTTTTCTGGAAAGCATTTTTGAGCATGATTTATTGCTTCTCTTGCAGATTGATAATAACCTCTATACCCATTCTTTAATTCCTCTTCATCTATTCTCCCAAGAACGTGTGCATACCATCCTCTTCTTACAATATTCCAATCAGACTCGTAACGGTCCATAGTTACAACCATCCTCCCCCCACCAGATGCTATTTTATAGTCATAATTTCTAATTAAGAAATTAAACATTATCTCTTTCAATCTTAATTCAAGAAAGTCAATAAAAGTTAATGCTGATCTTGCTGGTACATCTCTGCCATCTGTTAATACATGAAATCTTACTTTGTTGACACCAGCTTCAGCTAGGTTTTCTATTATTCTAACTATTTGAGTTAAATTGCTGTGAACATTCCCATCAGATAATAATCCCAACAAATGAACAGTACTACCAGCATCCTTGACCTTGTTAATAAGTTTCATCCAGATTTCAGATCTAAACAAAGAACCATTCTTAATTGCTGCATCAACCAGTTTTGCACCTTGATCATATATCTTTCCTGCGCCTAATGCGTTATGCCCAACTTCACTATTTCCCATATCTTCTTCTGAAACTAACCCAACAGCAGTACCATGACATTTCAAAGTACAATAAAGGTTCTTCTTTTGACATTCTTTAGTTAAACGCGTAAGAGTTTTTGGTTTAGCTAGAAACACAGCATTCCCCTCATTTTCATCTCCCAACCCGATACCATCCATAATAATTAGCAGTAGTGGTCCCGTGCGTCCATGAAATGAGGAAAGCTTGTTTAGTTTGTGCATAAATTTATCCTTCTAATTTGATTGTCTTCACTTTAAAAATTATTATTTACCTTGAAATAAGTTTTCTTAAAGAGCTATTTATTGAATTTTATTATAATTTACACTTCAGAAAACATTAAATAAATCAAAGATTGACTTTTCTTATTACCTTTTTGATGCGATTTAGATGAGTTCTATTAAACAGCCAAAACGTCATCCAAGAACGATTTTGAATCACATTTCATTTCGAATGCTTTATGGCAGGATTGTAAAAGAACAACAGTATTTGACAAGTCTATATTACAATTTGAAGGTAATTGGTTGGGATGATATTACTCTTTTCCCAGATGGTTTTGCAGCTAGTGCATCTTTTCTTTATCACATCCTAAAAGTATTGCTAAAAGTTAAACCAAAGTCAATACTCGAATTGGGCTCGGGTCAATCTACAAAACTTACTTCAAGATATATTAAAGAAAATACCGAAGCAAGTGCACTAATTTTGGAAAATTGCGATGAATGGTATGAAATAGTAAAACCTACAATCACTATAAGTGAAAGATGTCGATTTATCTGTTCTCCACTAGAAGCAATGAAATTTCAAAAATACAAATGCTCTTGGTACTCAACAAAGATTTTGGCGGAAGAAGATATTAAATATGATTTAGTAATTATTGATGGTCCATTTGGCTCTTATAGATATTCAAGAATTGGTATATTAAATTACATACCTAAAATTATTAATGAAAACGATTTCATAATTGTTTTTGATGATGCTGCAAGAAAGGGTGAACAAGATACAATTAAGCAAGCTGAGAGAATTCTAAAAAAGGACAAGATACCATATGCTAAATTTCACTTCTTTGGATCAAAAAAGCAGACATACTTATCATCACCTAATTATTTATTTTTAGGATCAAATTAATGACATAAGAGAATAATGATTTTTCTAGAAGTTATTCCATAAAATAGAGAAAGAAAATTAAGTGTAAAGCTAATAACAATATATTGATAAAAAAAATCTATTCAGGAATGGGGTACTATGTCAGAAAAGGAACAAATACCTGACTCTAGCAAACCAGAGAAAATAGAAAATAATTCTAATTCAGACGATAATGAGAATATTCTGGTTCCGCCATCTGTACCTGAGTTACCTGACGAATTACTGGGGCAAATTGATAAAACACAAGAAATCATTGGTGTTCAAGCAGAAGAAGCAGAACTACCTGAGTTCAAAAGTGAAATTGGAAGAAGAATCTTTGGACAACAAACTGTAGTGAGACCTGCTCCACCGATTCCACCTGTGCCAAAAGAATTAC
>JAUVZH010000172.1 GCA_030602675.1 Candidatus Heimdallarchaeota archaeon
TAGCAAACAAGGAAAGAGATATTCAGACATTCGTTCCTATTCCTCGTTGGGTAATTGACGCAAGAATTGTCCTTGAAGGTGAGGAGGTTCAACTTGAATATAACAAGAAATTTGTTTCAATCCTTGCTGAAGCTGATAAAATAGTTAATGATACTAAAGATTCTGAAGGTATTGTTAGTAAAATCACAAGTAGACAACTTACACAGAAGCCTCCTTTGCCATTTAATTTAGGCTCATTACAATCAGAAGCATATCGTTACTTTGGTTATTCTCCTAGCAGAACACTACGAGCTGCTGAATCCTTGTATCTTAATGCCCTCATTTCTTACCCACGAACTGGCAGTCAACAATTTGCTGCTTCAATACATCATAAACCAATATTGAAAAATCTTGCAAAAATTGGTCTTTATAGCGATCGAGCAAATAAGCTTCTGAGTTTATCCAAATTGAAACCTACTTTTGGTAAGAAGAAGGATCCTGCGCACCCACCAATACATCCAACTGGTAAACGACCTGCTGCAAGTTTGAGCTCTGATGCACAAAATGTTTACAAGTTAATAGTCTGCAGATATCTAGCAATTTTTGGACCTCCAGCTATTAAGAAAAGTCTTCGATTGGATATTGATTTCAAAGGTCATATTTTCCATCTACGAGGTATGAAGGTTCTCAAAAAGGGATGGTTGGAATTCTATGCTCCTTTTGGGAAAGTAGATGAAGTTGAATTGCCTGATCTTACTGAGGGAGAGAAAGTAAAACTTGCTAGTATTATTCACAAACAAAGCTACACACAACCACCAGCTCGTTATAATCCGAATTCCTTGCTAAAGAAAATGGAGGAAGAAGAGCTTGGTACAAAAGCGACTCGGGCATCAATTATTGATATTTTATATTCCAGAGGATATATTGAAGATGAGAGCATAAATGCTACCGATTTAGGGTTTGCTGTAATTGATACTCTTGAGAAAAATAGCCCAGATATTATTTCTATTGAATTGACAAGAAACTTAGAAAAGGATATGGAAAGCATAGCAACCGGAGAAAAAGATAGAGAAATTGTGTTAATGGAATCAATTAAGCATCTAAAGAACATCCTTGAGAGCTTCTACAAGAAAGAGAAGATAATTGGTGTAACACTACAAGAGCAAGTTCAGAATTTGAAACAAAGACAACGTATGTTAGGTCTTTGTCCTGTTTGCAAGCAAGGAGAATTAATAGTTACAAGATCGATTAGAACTAAGAAAAGATTTGTAGGATGTACTGGTTATTACAAGAAATTATGTAATTGGAGCGCACCAATTCCACAAGCTGGCTATGCTATTCCTGCTAAAAAGAATTGCAAACATTGTGGTTTTCCGATGATAACAATACGAAAGAAAGGAAAGAGACCATACACGATATGCCCAAATTGGTTAAATTGCTCAGGAACTCCATCAGAGGTTCTAGAAAACTATGAGAGTAATAAAGCAGAAGCACTGGAGACTATTATCGAAGATACAGAGGAATAAACTTTGAAACAATGTGTTGTCTGTAAATCAACTATTGAAAAAGGAAGTTTTTGTGATGCGCATAGTATTGCTAAAAAGAACCTTGAGGATCGGTTCAAAGATTGGCAAAAAGCTTATGGGAAATTAAGCTGGAAAGAATATCTCATGAGAATGGTTGATAATCAAGAAATTCCTATAGGAAATTGGGCTCGAGAAGTTGCTGATTATTTACTAAAGAAGGAAAAGTAAATTAAATACTATTTTTAACTAGTTTTGATTTCAATGAAACAAGTGTTAGGTTTTGGTCAAGTACTTTGGGATTTATCTGTTTATATTGATTTTTCTTTTCTAAAGGAAATTGACATGGAAATTGGTGGACATCAAGTTGTAGATAAAACTACCATTGATTTCATAGCTAAAAAGTTATCAGAATTAAATAAGGACATTATAAAGAATTCAGGTGGTAGTTGTGCAAATGTCATGTCAAATATGGCTAAATTAGGTTCTAATACAGGTTTTTGCGGGAAACACGGGGATGATGATGATGGTAGAGAATATATGGAAATACTCAGGAATGAGGGAGTAAAAACACATAGTATAATTGACAAAGTAAACTCTACAGGACAATTACTTTCGTTAATCACCCCTGATAAAGACAGAGCTTTTATTGTTTATAGAGGAGCATCAGACATTCTTCCTGTTGAGATGGTTGATGAAAAAATAGTTCAAAGTGCGGATATTATTCATATTGAGGGGTATCTGATTACAAAGTCTGTAGAAGCATTATGGAAAATCTTTGAAGAATCAAAAAAGACAACTTTTGATTTAGCAGCTTATGCAGTAATTGAAAATGATAGACCAATTTTACAGAAAATGATGAAGAAACACCCACCACAAATTCTGTTCTCAAATTTACCCGAAGGAAAGGTCTTTACACAAAAAGAAGATAGAAATGAGATACTCGACTTTATGTTAAATTTTGCAGAGATTGCTGTTTTAACACTTGGTGAAGAAGGAGTACTAATTAAAACATCCTCAGGCAAACAACATTTTGAGTCGGCTATAAAAACACAAGTAGCGGATACAACAGGAGCAGGTGATTCCTTTTCTGCTGGATTCCTACATGAATTTCTAAAAAGTGAGGATATACAAAAAGCAGCACAGCTCGGTGTCAGAACAGCAAGCACAACAATAAGAAAATTGGGTGCTAGATCATTTCAATTAGAACAACTGGATAAATAATACACTCAAATATACGTTATTTAAGCTCTTTAATCATTGAAACTCCAGTTTTGGCACAGCTAAAAGTGAATTCGACAGATTCCGTCACACTGACTGGTATCTCATCTCTTGAAACAAGAGCAAATCCTTCTTTACGGAAAAATCGCTTTGCTGTATCGGTAATAAGATATAGCTTCTGTATCCCAAGTTGTTTAGCTAATGAAATAATTGCTTTTGTGAGTTTCTTTCCAATGCCTTGTCCTTGATTTTCTGGATGAACGGCAGCTGAACGTAACAAAGCATATTCTTTGTATAATTCCAAACCTATACAACCTTTCACAGTAGCTCCTGAATCCTTTGCTACTAGAAAATTATCTAAATGCTCTTTTACTCCTTCTATTGGCAAATTTACAATTGTCAGTAATGCTAAAATTCCACCTAAATCAGTGAGATTTGCTTTATTTATTGATAGGTTTTCATTAGACATAATACTAGTAAGCATGAATTTTTAAAATAAATTTTGCTAAATTAATGGAATTAAATGGTGGACCGGGCGGAATTTGAATCCGCGGCCTTCTGCATGCGAAGCAGACGATCTACCAGGTTGATCTACCGGCCCAGATTACAACCTTATTTCTATGTCAAAAATACTTACTTTTAATGATTTTTGATGATTTCAGCAATAAAATGCTTTAAAGAGTTGTTCTTTATCCAAAATCATAAAAGCAATATCCTAGTTACAAATATTGTATAAATTAGCTATTCTACCTAATAAAATACGATGAATCTATATCAAAAATAACATTCGAGAGGATGTAAATTATGGCTGTAAAGGAAGCGAAAAAACTAGAATTATTACCTCGTTTAACGGCAAATGAGAAAAGAATTTTCTCAGCTTTGTCTAATCACGGTGCTGGCACTGTTTTAGAAATTGCTGAACGAGGTAATTTATCAAAAGGAAGAGTTCCTGTAGCGTTAGATCGTCTCATTGAGAGAGGGTTAGTTAGCCCACTTCAAAGTGACAGAGAAGAAGATCAACGCTATGTTGCAAACTTTCCTATAACACGGTTTGTGAGTATTATTGATAGACTAATCAATTCTTTAGAAGCTCGTAAAAGCGAACTTGAGGCAACAACTCAAGTCGTTAATGACTTCACTGAAAATGCTATCAAAAACGTTCGTGAAGCAAGTGCAGGCGAACGACAAAAACGAACAGATCATTCTGAAGAGGATATTAAGGATTTAGAGATGACCATGGATGCTTCCTTTAGTGGTATTTTAGCTTCTGTTGAAATGGATTTGAAAGATTTAGGTAGAATTGCTCAAACATCCAATGAATTCTTAGCAGAATCATCCATTCGTTCAGATGAAACTTGTGCCAATATTATCAGAAGTTTGGAACCATTATCAAAGAAATTCTCTAGATTATTGTCAGAAGCACAAGAAAGCATAAGAAATAAGATGGAAGTAACCGTTGATGCTCGAGTAAGCAATGTTATTGATTTTGAAACAACTGCAAACAAAGCTTTTAATGAAATTCAAGATACATTTAGTAAATCCCAAGATGCTTTTGAGGATATTATTTTCACTGTACTAGATTCAGGTATTGAGGATTTAGAGAAGGTTACAAGACCCATTAATGACCAAATTGAACAAGCAATTAATTCTCTTAAAGAAGCAATACAAAAAGCTTCTAACAATTTCCAAACAGAGATTTTACGAGTTTTAACCGAACAAAAACGTCCTATGATTTCCTGTATTGAAGGATTACGACCTAAAACAGCCAAAAGTGCTAATGAATCAACCAAAAAACTCAATGAAAGTTTAGACACCCAATTCCAAGAATTAGCGAGGTTAATGGAGAGCCACACTTCAATCTTTGGTGATGCTATTGAACAACTCACATTGGAATTAAATGGCAAAGTAAATACTTTACTAGAACAAACAAACGGGAATATTGCTGGAGCAAAGGTAGAACTAGAAGGTTTAAGCTCAAAATATGAACAATCAGCTGAAAATAACTTGGAAGAGAAAACCAATTTAACACATAGAACTGCTAACAAGACTCGAGAAGGTTTAAGCGAAATGATGGAGCAATTCATCATTATTCTAAACCGTTCTGTTGCTCAATACCAAATGGATCTTAGTGATCTTGTTGCCCGATTAGAAACTGACTTCCTTTATGCAGTTGAAAATCATGGAGCTGGTGTACAAAACCTTGTCAATTTCATAAATATGTCCTTGACAGAACCCATTAACACTTTGATGGAAAATCTAGAACAACTACAAGATAGAATTGAGAATGACGAAACAGCATTTTTGGAGAAATTCGACGAGGCATTAACAGAAGATCTTATGCGTATTAGCAAAGGATTTGATAATGAAACTAAAAAGAAAGAAGAAAATTTTGAGAAAGATGTTGACCGATTAGTAGATAAATTTGACAAGGAAATTGATAGCAATCATGATTTGCTAAAAAATAGGCTTAATTCAAGTCAAAAGAAACTCCAAGCAATCTTCAAAGATTTCTCAAATACACATGATAAGGAGCTTAAAAATACAAGCAAAGAGGTAGCAAATTTAACTCGAAAGCTGGAACGATGGAGAGGTGAAAGTGTTAACTTACTAACACGGCAAGTTAATGATAAAGTAGAAGAGAGCATGGAGGTTCTTTCAAACGAAATTGATGAGATTGTTGATAAAATACAAAGCAGTGAGCAAGTATCAGAGAGAGAAATTGTTAAAGTAGTCCAGCAATCTTACAATGACATTTCGATGAGCTTCAAGGGTTTTGGAGAAAATGTTAATAATTTATTGAAGAAATCACTTGATGAAATTGGAAACACTTTGAAAAAAGATAGTTTGACAATTAATAATCGATTGGTACAATTTAAGAAAGTTCAAGATAAACTAATCGATGAAACCAAACGTCCATCAATAAAACTCATAGATGAAATCTCTGATGACTATCAAGACTTGTATAAAAAACTCATTAGAAGAATTGAGCATTTCTTCTCTGAAGAGCTTGAATCCTTCAAAAGAAATAGAAGGGAAATTGGCAAATCACTTGAAAATGTAACCAATAGAAGGGGAAGTCGAACTTCAAAAGAACTTGAATCTTTGAAAGAAGTTTTTGAAAAAGCTCGAGAGAATTATGTCAAAAAAACAAAAGACAGTTTTGAGGATATTGAGAAGACTATTGCAAGAGATGTCGCATCTCTGCTTGATCAAGAGAAAAACACTAGAACGACAATTACTAATCTTACAGAAAAGGTCGTTTCAGATTTAGCTAATGGTGTGAATTCCACAGCTGAAGTTCTTCGAACTAATTTATGGGAAGGATCTGAAACGATTTTTGGACAAGCTGCTGCTGAGATTAACAAGCAGGAAATTGAGTTAAATGCTTTAGATGAAAAACTTAAAGACGATTTAATAGCTAACAACAACGAATTAGCAGGGTTAATTAGT
>JAUVZH010000130.1 GCA_030602675.1 Candidatus Heimdallarchaeota archaeon
ATTCAAAGATAATTCTATTAACTTCTTTTAGCTAGAAAAGGTATTTATTTTTCTGTTATCATATTCATACACTGAAAAGAATTTGAGAACATGACATACTTGTTACTGATGATCGAAAAGAAGGATTAGTTGTCAAGAGAATACTGGACTTCGCAAAATGAAATGAAGGTTCTTTCTGCGAAAGAGCTCTATGATTTTAGTTCAAAGAAAATAATCAAAGATTACAAATTTTAGTTAAAAATATATTATAGATTACACAAATTCTTTAATTGTCCCTGAAGGATACCCAGCGTTTTGTTCCGGAGAGGACAATTGGTTGGGAACCCTATCAGGACACTCTTTGTTTTAAGGGGAGACAAACAAAGATTTGAGTCGGGATTAAATGCACATCCTTTTAGAAGACACACTACACGCTAAAGAATCCCAAATAGATAGGAATTATAGCCTTTTCCTGTAGCCAGTTTTTCTTCAAAGATGTACTGAATCCCAATTTTACTCCTTTAACGACTTTATATAATTTATGAAATAACTAAAACGAGAGCAAGAAATTCTGTCTGGATAGTTAGAAGAGAAAAAGAAATCATATCAAGTAAAAAACAACATCACAACTGAAAGGAAGAAGAAAAAAAGGGAAAGACTTACAACTTCTCTATCTAGGCTTCTTTGTAGGTTCGTCCGAAAAAGTAGGACTATCAAATGTTAAAACAAAACACATCTTAACCTTCCTTCTGCCAGAAGAGTATTAATTTTATTGAGAGAGGGCTTCCTCTAACTGAATTCTTTTTCTTTGGTAAAACACAAAAACTTTTATGGACACTTGCAATGAGTGTAAAGGATTATTGGAGAAAAGAGGGTAATGACAAAAAAAATATGTCCCCATTGTAAGAATGAGTTGGACACTGCTGATATTCGGTGGCGTTCAAACAACAAAGAACAACAAGAAAAAACAGTAATGTACTATTGTCCACATTGCAAAAAGTCCTCATGAATTGGAAAAAGGGAGGGTGATTCTTTTTTTCAAAAGTGCTTGGGAACAGCTCACAAGCAAGAACTCAAAGCAACCTGAGAGAGCACCATAGAATCCCGTGCAAGCGTCAGCAATCACTGTAAGTGATTGGTAACGAGGACACGAGTCTGCTAGAAGCAAAAGCTTGAGGGTTAGCTCCTCATAGACACGAAGAAGAAGAATAACTTGTCAGTCAACCACTCACTATAAATGACTGATAGAGTTATTTTTTGTATTCCTTTCCTAACTTGAAAGCATCAGCTAATTTTTCACCTGTAGACCAATATGACGGTTGTGCCTCAATTCCAAAGTATATAATTGGATTCATCTTTTTTACATCTGGTTTTCCATCAGTAAGATATTTTTCATCAATATAGGTATTAACCGCAGTTCCAATCACAATAAAATGATCAGGTAACTCAATTATGTCCTTAACTGATAGCTCGATGTTAATAGTACAATCTTTGATCATTGGAGCTTTTGTTTCCCCATAAAATAATTTGAACAACTTAGATTTGTCAGTTTTCCTTCCTGAAGTAATCCCAATGTAATCTGTTTCTTTTATGATGTTAACAGATGGAAAATTTATACTGAATATTTGGTTGTTTCTGATCCCATCCATTGTATAATGTTTAACGTTTATAGAGGCCATCCAGATGGGAGGAGTTCGATTTAAGCGACTAACCCAAGTACAAGTCATGAAATTAGGTTTTTCATCCACTATTGTCCCAATAATTGTAATAGGCATTTGATAAGGAGAAAATCTTTGATCAAGTTTTATTTTTGTCATGATAATTCCATTTTCCTTTTATTAACAGTTAAAGTTAAAACTTAAAAAAATTGTTTTCAATCCAGTAATTTAATAATAAGCAAACGCTATTTTTTGTTTTTCGTAAAAACTCTAAAGTTCTGTTGTAAAAAAATGGTAATTTAGCTCTTCTAATATTAAAAAGGTTAAAGAGTTTTGTCGATAGAAATATGGAAAGGCGAGAAGAATTACATCCACAGCAACAATAAGTAGGTATGATTACCAAAATGGAGAAGTAAACTGTCAAGAACTAGCAGAAGAAATAACAGAAAAACAAGATTCAACACATGCACTATATAATTTCATTTACTACTCGAAAACAATAACGAGATTCTATGAGTCAATGACTTATGTAAATAATAAACTAAGAAAACACTTGATAGAAGCAGTTAACCTATTAATCAATGATTTTAGAAAGAGATAGTTATTAAGTTTGAAATACTTGCAAGAAATTTTTTCTTCTTTGAACAAAATTAGAAGATAATGAAAACCTCAATCATAATCTATTTTATTTTTTTTATTCAATAGAAATTTATACAGATATATAATCTATAATGAAATTGATAATTTTGCAGCATTAGTAAGCATTTTAGAATATCTGGGATAGGAAAAAAAGAATACATTGAAGTTATTTTCCTAATTTCTTATCATCTGATATTTCAACACATTTCATCGTTTAATTGATCTTGTATTAACTAAGAAATATTTTATAAATAGAAGATATTTGTTCTTTCTTTTTATCTTCGTTTTCTAATAGTTAAAAAAACAATTGTGCTTATTCCAATTGCTCCTAAAATACTGAGAAGAATGATAATGGCATTCCACTTGAATTGAAAATAGAATTGAATTGATGTTTCCAGTATTTCCAGATTATCATATCCATCAGCTATATAGAAATAGTTGTCTTTTAGCTCCATTCCGAAAGTAACTCCTCCATCGTAGTAATGGGCTATTTTTTGAGGATCAGTTATTTCTTTTATATCAAAAATATTTATCCCAGTATATCCTCCAGTGCAGAGGTATCCTCCTACAAGTTGTACTGTAAGTATTGATACTAATGTTTCATCTCTATATTCCCCAATATATTTAGGATTGTTTGGTGATGATATATCAAGAAATAGCATATTATCATCGGATGAAGTTATGCAAGCACGATCTTCATTTATAGTAATATATCTCCAATAGATGTTATCGGGTAAAAGATATTCTGTAATCAACTGTGGATTTGCAGGATTTGAAAAATCATACACTTTCATTTTTGAAATACCATCCACACTAATTGTGTAGAGGTTGTTTCCATCGATCGCAAGACTATAATAGCAATAACCATCGAAAATAGTTTCAACTTCTTGTGGGTTCGTTTTTGAACTTATATCGAAGATTACTATCCCAGTACTTTCTGCAGCAATAATGAGATACTGTGAATATAGTATAAAATCATAATACTCTACAAATGGTTGGTGATAATTCCCCATACTAGTAATTTCGTCTCCATCTGTTATACTCACAATTTCTAGATAACCATTAAAATCAAGAAGATACCCATATCCATCTTCAATTATTATGTTTTTATAATAGCGGCTATTAGAAGATTGGTATTGACTAATTTTTTGTGGCTGAGATATGTTAGTAATGTCAAAAACTTCTAATCCTGCATCACCATCCGCCAAATAAAGATAATCCTCCTGTAAGCATACCTGACAGGCCATTCCTCCATTTGAAAATTCACTCACTAATTGAGGTACATTAATGGTAGAAATATCAATAATGAAAACCCCTCTATTAGTATCTATTAAATAAAGGTAATTCTCTGAAACTTCTAAACAAGATAATGATGGATAAGTTATACCTAGCTCTATAGCAGAAAGTTTAGTAATATTTTGTAATGATGTCGCATCAGTTACATTGATGATGTTAAGACTAATATCACTCAGCACATAAGCAAAGTTATTTTCAACAAAAATCCTTTCTACCCAGCTATCATTAATACCACTTTCACTCAATTGAGTAATGTTAGAGATATCACTAATATTGAGTACGACAAATTTGTTTGAATTATCTATAAGGTAAGCATAATTATTATTAATTCTTATTCGATAAAATTCTGATTCAACATCTTGATAAATCTCACTTTCAGTAGGTTTAGTTATATTCGAAATATCTACCACTCTCATCTGCCCTGCACTATCAAGGACATACAATCTTTCCCCATCCACAGCATAATCACCTATATTGTTATCTGGTATTGAAAAGCTAGTTATCGATTGCATATTTTTTGGATCAGAAATGTTTAGAATTGATAAATTCCCACCATCAACAACAAAAGCACATTCTCCCCATAACTGCAAATTTTCAGGATAATCTTGGAATAGATAGTTGTCAAGTAATTCAGTTCCACTTCCTTTTGAAAGATTATAACTCATTAGCATCGAAGAATTCAAACCAAAAATTGTCTCATTTTGAATTTTTACCTCTTTTACATTTCCTTTGATTTCTTTATGTAATAAAAGTGAATCTGGTAAGCTTTTGTTTAAGATTATTATTCCTTCATTTGATGCTATTACCATAATATCTTCTTCAAAATCTAAACCTAAGAATTGCCCGTAATTATCATCATATTGTGCAATTTCAACAAGTTTCTCAGATTGTGAAACCAAGTTCTCACTATTTATTGGCATAACAAAAGAATTTACTGCTAAATAAATAGATGTTAGTAAAAGAATTGTAAGAATAAGGTAAGCTCCCTTCATATTTATCCTTTTCAAATTCAAGACAACAACCTCCTTATTTCATAGAAGATTTGTTCCAGTGCTCAGTGTTTCTTGTGTTTAATAATGTGTTAAACTATGCTATTTAGCTTTCTCACAAATAATTCCATTAAATTCCTTGTTCTTTCTTTTTTAAAATCTTTTTAATTTAAGAATATATTATATAATCATAAGGAAATTGGTGATTTAAATTTGCAGAGAAAGTGCTCAGTATGTGGAGAGAGGAATGATAAAGATGCTGAATTTTGTATTGTCTGCGGTTAAAAAATTAAGGTACTAGTACTTGGAGACTTTATCTCAAAATGTGTTCATCCTTTTTCAATCGTTTCCTTATTTCTTAGAGGTCTTGGTGTAGGTATTTTTACTTGGTTATCCATACCTATTACAAATCACATGAATGGCATTACTAATTATGGTGCACTTGGGATTTTTTGTAGTTTTCAGCTTATTGCTATCATTGGGATAATTTTCAGAGTAATTGGAGTGAAAAAAGGAAAAGAACGAGTCTCGATTATAGGTCTCATCTTAAATATCGTTCATTTGCTTCTTGAATTTGCGCCTATAATGAATCTTATTTTCAATTTTTTATGAGTATCTAGCTTTCTAGTGATTAACTATATTTACAAGTACCTTACTTATTATTGATGAATAACTCATGCAAAAAGATCCAACAAAGCGTTTCTCTGATCATGTTGAAAATTATAGTAAATATAGGCCTAGCTATCCAGCGAAATTAATTACTGACTTAAGGATAAGAAGGTAATTTCTTGCTTTTATATCTGTAATCTAAAATGATTGTTAGAATAACTATTACAATTGCACTTACAGAAGGAATTACTATTACACTTGCTAACAAACGATCAGTATACCTTTGATTGCTAAAAATAACTTCAATTATAAAAGTTGTTTGCTCTTTGTAATCAGTATCACGATGCATAAATACAATATACCAAACATCATCGTAATATGGAGTCCATGTACCAGAACGATCATAGCCAGAGGACAAAGAGAAACTCTGTATATCCGAATCTCCATTCACCAATTTTTCATAATTTTCACTATCATACATCCGTACTTGGATTTTTGCAAATGTTTCAACATTTGAAAATGACCAACTTACTCTATCTTTTCTTCCAATTATGTCCTCTGATGAAATGTCATAAAACTCTCCATAACTCAAGGAAATTCCAAATCGAAATCCTTGCAAAGAACAAGTGCTATAATTAGTTATTATCAAAATTGCTAGTAAAAGAAATCCTAAAACCTTTTCTTTCCTTTTATTTTGCATCTCATTATCCTTCAAAATGCCTGATTAATCTTATGTATAGAAACTCTCCTATATATAAAAAATTTATTTTCTAAAAATCACATTTCATCAATTAATTGAATTTATTTGGATAATTAGAAATCTTTGAAAGAAATGCTTATTAGTTTCAATTTGAATTTTAGATTGGAGAAGGATTTTTTATTGACATTAAAATATCGGATAATTAGAAACACATTTGCTATTTTGATTGGGTTAGTATGCATTTATGTAAGTTTTCATTTAGTTACAGATATTTATGATTTCAATCAGTAGGGTATCTATTTATGGGGAAGTTATAACCTAAATGAAAAGATTATTTTTCTTACATATTTAGCTCTTACATGGTTTTTATGTGGTATTCTTGTTGGTATGTTTTCCATTTATGATGATTTTTTATTTATTGTAAGCATTCTCTTACCTTTTCTTCTTCTACCTATTTTTATTAATGTAATTCTTTTCACATCAGTAGTAGTATTATCAGCTCTTCAGAAAATCATTCTCTTTATGCTAATTCCTTTAAGTGGGACGATCTTTACTTTAGGAGGAATTTTAGGTAGATTACTTAATAAACGATTTTTCTGGAGTAAAAAAGAAACTATAGAGACCATTGAAGACGTTACTACTAATGATTTAACCGTGCTTTTTAGGGTAATGATGTCTGGATTTATCATCTTGTTAGCTTTTAACTTCGCTATATTTACAGAAAAAATGATTTTCTATATAATTACTAAAGATTTTTTATCAGGTGATCCAGAAAAATATTATCGAGGTGGTCGTTTACTTTACAGTCTCTCTCTTGTTTTCACTTTAATTGCTGGGACAGTTATTGGTGTTGGAGCAAGGGAGATTAAGCTTAAGAACAATAGCTCGAAAAATCATTTATTAATTGGGATACAGATCATTTTGGTATTTTTGTTATTGAGTCAATTCTCTCGCTTCTTACTTGATTATTTATTAAATATTGATTTTCAAGAATTTTTTTTGGGTTTTAAAATAAAGATGTATTATAATTATCCAGCTTATATTAAGTTAGATTATTATTGGCAACCATATTTAGTGGGTATAATTTTTAATCTTTGTTTTATAGTATTCGTATTCCTACTACGCAAATATATTTGGGAAAAATCGTTAGAACATGGATATAAAACTAAAAAAATATTCACACCTATAATTTTGGCTATCTTTGTAGGATTTCAAATTATTCATTTTATTATAACTTTATTTTTACAAACTGATGAAG
>JAUVZH010000411.1 GCA_030602675.1 Candidatus Heimdallarchaeota archaeon
TAGAAAGTGGATATTGTCATTGAATGTTTTTCGTATATGCACAATATATCCTTACCCTAATGATTTGAAACCAGTAAGATTAGTAGCAAGCATTCAATTTACTGAAGAAAAGGAATTACAAAATATTTTAACAAATCTGAATTTGGAAACTGCAAAAACAAAACCTGATAACAGTCAATTTCATGATGAAAATGAAAATATCTCTGTCGGATGGATTTTGCTTAACAACGAAATCTGTTATTTAGATGTAAATAAAATTCTAAAGAAAGTACACATAGAAGTATCAGGCACAAAAGAAGATCAATTCGGATTCGATGAAACTGTTGTTGAAAGAGGTAAACGAATAGAAACCTTCCTTTCAAACAAAGATTTTTCCTTTATTGATCCACCACAAGATGACAAATATTGTATTTCACCAACATATTATCCTTTCTTATGGATAGATTAGCTTCCAAAAAAATTAGATTTGCATCATGATATCTGTCAATTTTTCTTCAACTTTCCACAAACGACCTTTTATCCAACCACAACGATCTAACATTGCACGATAAGTGTTCTCATTTGAAAAATCTTCATGATATAGTGCTGCATCTGTTAATTCTCGATAGATATTCCAACGAATATCATCAAGCTTCTTGACTTTTATATCGATTATCTCATCAAGATATTTCTTGTGCTTTTTTTCCTTCTTCTGTTGCAAAGCATTCTCTAGTTTGAAATATAAATACTCAATTCGATGATAGGTAGAGACAGCATCATTTGTGGCAAACCACATTTCAATAATCTTTGAATGTGGGAAAAAGACATTGATACTTCTAGCCCAGGTAGTTACTTCTTCAGTTTGATAAAATTGTGCTTTATCTTTGTTTCGTTTTACAACATCTTCTGCTCGAGAGAATGTAACATTATTTCGCTCAGCATTGGTTAGAAAATACTCAAGAAACTTGAATGAATCTGCACCACGATGATGACCAAAACATTCCAAATCACAACCAATTGTCACTGGACCATTCTTCTTACTAATTGTCTCGAGTAACCATTGCCCATTTGGAAATGAGTTATCTGAAAAATGCCAGCTTAATGCTCTGTTTCTAGGAAGGATGAAGATTTCTTTTTTAGTGCCTAATTTCCAGATACCTTCAACATCATCAGTATAAAATGCATTATGCACTCCTTCTACAATCGTATAGTCGATATCAAGTTCCATTAGTAAATCGTTTCTATGGGTAGAGAAAACTAATTCAGGAGGAAACATTCCTCTCATTTCTTTACCAAACATTTCCTTTACCATTTTTCGATGATGATAGAATTGTTCCTTTATGAAACCACCATCAGTAAAGACTAAAGGAGCATGATAGAATGGAGATAATAAAATTTCGACAACATCTCTATCAATTAATTCTTTGATTGAAGAAATTAAATATTCATTTTTTGTGCGTTCAAACCATTGAATAACACTACCAGTAAGAGAAAGATTAATCTCAAAATTGTGGTCTTTGCTTAAATCAATGAGCATTTTGAATAGAGGACCATAGCTTTGCCAGGTAATTTCCTTGACGATAAATTCTTCATTATAATATGGTTGATGACCATGTAAGAATAAGACACAATCTGTCATTGTTATTATCTCCTGTATATTGTAAACTCGCCATTTAAATGACTAATTAACTCATTTTATCAATTTATTAGATAAGAACATTTTCATTGCAAGAAAATTCTAATTTTAAGATAATTATAAAAGAAACGTTTTTCATGAATAGCTAAGAAGGTTGGTTTCAATGTCTATTTTAGAAAAAGATATGAGAAGTTTTAAGGAAACAGCAATAGATCTGCTCAAAATCGCTGAAAGTAATTTACTAATGTCAATTGTTGGATTAAAACCCGATGAAATCTATAAACAAATAACTCCAGAAACAAATCATATTTGTTGGATTTTTGGGCATTGTGCATCACATATGGATTTTATATTTGGTGAACTGTGTCAAGGAAAAAGATTACTTTCCGATGAAGAACAAGAGCATTATGCTTATGGTGCTTCTAAAGAGATCGCAATTGGAGAACCTCCTAAATCCTTTGGACAATTAGTAGAAACATATCTAAGAATATCTGAGGATTCTTTTGAATACCTAAGTAAATTACCTGAAGAAAAATTAAGAGAGAATCCAGAAGTAGATGCTGGAAAAGAAATTAAGGAATCATTAATTCAAGCAATAAACAGAGTTGCATTACATTATTTGGGACACATGGGACAGATAACACTAATCCGAAGAGCTATAGGAAATCCCGGAGGAGCATTTGTTGGAGGGATAACAGAAAAAAATAGAGATCAAATATATGCAAAATGGAAGGAGTGGTGGAAGGAAAATAAGGAATTCTTTAAGTAAAAAATAAAAAGCAATCAATCTCAACAATACAATCGAAAAGGTTTTAAGTTTCAAAATATCAAAAAAAGAATGCTCAAATAATGGAGTGGTAGTGTAGCCAGGTAGCACAGCAGGCTCCAGAAAAAGACTAAAATTATACTGACCGCTAGGGATGATGTAATTTTGGAGCGGTGCTCTCTTTAGAGAAACTTGCTGATCGGGAGTTCAAATCTCCTCCACTCCACTTTTTGTTTCTAATTTCATGATTAATATCTTCTAAAAAAATGGAAAAGGTATTAAATTAATTTGAGCTAGTTTATTTTGAGAAGGTTTAAATGAAATTTACAGCCCATAACTTTCTTGGTTATAGAAAAAAGATCTTTATCATTTTTCTTATTCTGCTCTTACAGATAACTCTTTTTTCTTCAATCAAATTTGATAATAATAAATGCACTAAACAGGAAAATTATGTCGATAATATTAATTTTTATATGAATGAAGAAATCTTAACAAAACCTGAATCACAAAGCTACTTGAGTTTAAATGAAGTGGGCAAAAGAGGTGATACATCAATTTTAGTAAATAATTCTGTAGCATTTATTCTTAATTATTATGATGGTCTTTTTGTTTATAATGTAACTAATAAAATTAATCCTGAGCTTATGGGTTCATATCAGTTTACAAATAGCAGTTTTAGATATATCGGGATGACAGTACAAAATAATTATGTTTATTATTTTTGTGAACAGACAGATAGTATTCATATACTTAATTGCACTGACACTTCAAATATTTCTG
>JAUVZH010000227.1 GCA_030602675.1 Candidatus Heimdallarchaeota archaeon
TATTGATTCATATTTTACATCATATAGTACTAACCTTTCAGCAGAAGCTGTTTTTATCCCACCTTTTGATACTGGAATTGTCGGTGTTAGTACTTCATCAATGAAATCTACAGGATAAATATTGGAACCAATTGCTTGAATAAGGGAAACCATTTTGCGTACTTGCCGCCATAAGAAACTTCTTGATGAAAATTCATATTGCAGTAATTTCTGTTTCTTTAACAATTTTACATTTGCGTTATCAATGGTTAAAACAGTAGATCTATCACTTCCATCAGGTAATTTATCTGGCTTCTTACATAATTTTACAAAATCATGTTTACCTTGCAGTTTTTTTAATCCCAATCTCATAAGCTTAATGTTCTCATTGTCATAGATATGATAGTATCTGTAAGTTCTTTTTGATGCATCTTTTCTAGCATTGAATTCTGTTTTAACCCTAGTTTTAGCCCAAGCAAAGATATCATTTGGTAACTTATTATTCAATTCTTCGAGATATAGCTCTTCTCTTTTGGAATTGAAAGCTATCACCTGACTTATTGCATTAACACCCGTATCAGTTCTGCCAGCAGCAGAATAACGAGCAGTTAGAGGATCATTGATATATCCAAGTTCCTCTAAAACATCAATAAGAGTACCTTCGATGGTCTTTGTAGAATTAGTTTGTCGTTGAAATCCTTGATAGGCTTTTCCTATATAAGCTATCTTAACAGCGAACCGTGTTACCATTTTTATAGTCTCCAATAAAAGCGTCAGAAAAGAGGTAGAAATTTAAATTACTGCATTGGCGAATTCTTCTTGTAAGTCAGCTTCGATTTTAGTTGCTAAATCACGACGAAACACCGGAGGGACGATACGAAGTTTAGTGATGAGCATGTCTAGTATTTGATCGACTACACTTTTTATATCAAAAGGTCTTATTTCTGCTAATCCCTGAACGATAGATTCTTCGACAAATACCTTTACAACAGAAGAAATGACAGCAAATGTAATTCCATCCTTTTCTATATAATATGGGAAATTTTTTCTATCTCTTAATGTAAAGAAACCTAGTTGTTCAGCAAGTGAATTTACATACCAATCAAGGCTTGTTTCAGTAACATTCAATCTAGCAGCAAATTCCTTTTTTGAGCCATGGTTAGGATAAGATGCTGGTAATCTGTTTACCATATACAATGCTGCAGCATTAAGAGCTTTCTGATCACGAGGGAAACCAGCTTTAGTAATATATTTTGCTACCACCTTTAGGGCAAAGACTTTGTATGATTCCTTAACTGCTTGGGAACTAAAGAAGTCATAAGCACTTTTCAAGAATTTAATTGTCTCTTCTGTACTGGCGTGATCCCATAAAAAGAGGTCTGTTTTTCCAAATGTTTCTGCGTTCAAAATAACTTACCCTTATTTCTAATAGAAGAAATCTCTTTTATCTTTTATGCTTCTTGGAAATGAAGGTGTTTCCAATAGAAAAAACTACTCTTGTGTCTTACCTCGAGCAAAAATCTTTTTCCAAAAAGGAATTTTATCTAAAGGCAAATCTTTTTTTGCATTTTGTGGAACAATTTTTAGTTCAACTAAATCCTTATCAAAATCCATGAAAAGACTAGTATCATATGCTAGTTTGTTTATTTCAAGTTTGTATTTCTCAATGAAAACTTTGTGTGTAACCTCTAATTGTTTTTTGATTTTTGCATCATCTTCCAATAGGGGGTTTGCTAGTACTATTATGAGTTCATTGTCCTCATCTACCTTAAAATCTAGTTTGAAATCATCAAAAATGACTGATTTTATTCCCTTTTCACTAAAAGTTTCCTTTGAAAATGAGAATAACGCTGCTAAGAATCCACTTTGTAAAGCATGATCTGGGTGCATTTTACAAGTTGACCCACCATAGCATTTCGCAAATAATGGAACACCAGAGGTTTTCAAAATAATAACATCATCAGCCAAATGTATTCCTCAATGATTTTTTTTCTATCTTAAATCAAGTATCTACCACATTTTACACAGTAGAATTTCTTGTATTGCCTAATATATTTAACATCTTCTCCACATATTGGGCAAGTATTTTTGTTCTCTGAAGATTCTACGTGAAGTGGTTGAACTATTTTTTCTTCTTCAGGTTTTTCTTCTTCAGACATATCTTTCAATTCTGAAATCATTGCACTTGATAATTCTGTTCCTATTACACCGTCATCCAAGCTTTCTGCTTCATCATCATCATCTTCTATTGGTATCAATGGTTCTGCATCAGGAATATCTACTAGCTCATTATCTGGGATTTCTAATAAATCTGTTATTTGATCTACTTCTGTTTCAATAGTATCATCTAATTCTTCAACAAAATCTTTCTTATCAAGAATTTCTTCAGGTTCTTCTATTATAACCTCTTCACTTTCTGCTGTATCAGGTTGGGGAGATACAGTGTCTAGAATGCTTTCCAAAACCTTTTGATCTTGATCTAGTTGCTTCTCTTCTGGTGATTCAACGATTGGTATCATTGGTTCAGGCATAGCTGAATTGATATCTACTTCTTCACTTTCGTTAGCATCTTCTAGTATCTCATCAAGAACGTCTGATTCCTCATCAACTTCCTCTATCGAAGTTTCTTGTTTTAGAACTTCTAGATCATCTCTTACATCTGAAATATTCTCTATTTGCTCATCAACCTCAGATTTTAAGCCATTAGCTTTTACATGAGAAATTTCGTCTTCTAAACCCTTTAATCGATTAGTTAAACTATCTAATTTAACATTGATTTGCTCCAATACATTTTCTAACTCAGTGCTAATTTCAGGAACCTCTTCTTCAACAGCCTGTTCTTCTATAGATTCTTTTGAGATTGTAATAGCTCTTTCTCCATCATCTGTCTTCTCTCTACCGATAATAATTTCATCAGTCTCATCTAGTACAGCCATTACTTCTGCAATAAGCTTCTCAGTTTCTTCTCCACTCTCATCCTCAAGCATTATAGATGCAGTTGAAGAAGGAATCGTATCTACTATTTTAGAAGTTGTTTCTGGCATTTTTTCAGTTGTTTTTACTTCAGCACTTACTTCCTGATGTAGCTGCTCGATAACTACTTGCTTCTCTGAAGCTTCAACAATTTCCTCTTTGGGCTTAAACGGACTAATACCTTCACGTTCAAGTAAGCATTTTGCCATTAAATCAAATGCAACATCTATATTTTCACCAGTTAGAGCAGAAGTCTCAATATATTCACATTGTAAACCAGAGCTTTCTCTTAAAGCAAGAGCATATTTTTCGCCCATTTCTTTGGTTATCTCTCTTCTATCTATTAAATCAATTTTATTTGCACAAATGATGAAAATTTCTATTGTTCCATTTGAATATCTAATTGCTTCATCAACCCATGCAGACAAATCTCTCAAGGATTTTGGATTAGTAACATCAAAAACAAGAAAACAACCTGTGGCTCCACCATAGAAGCTTGATCTAATGTATTTGTACTTGTCTTGACCAGCTAAATCCCATACTTGAAATCCTATAGTTAAATCGCCTAATTTGAGTTTGTAAGATGAAAAATCAGCACCAACTGTTGAAATATATTCTTCTGCGAAATGCTCACCCATAGCTCTTTTTCGAATTGTAGTTTTCCCTACAAAACTATCACCACAAAGTACTATCTTCCAAAGGAAGTCTGAGGATTTCTTTTCTTCCATTCCCTTTAAACATCCATATATACCTGTAAGAATTTACTCTAGTATTAAATTATTTATCACCATAGTTCTTTACTTTTTCCCTTTTTACAATTGTACATGTTCAAAATATATGTACGGGGACAAAAAATAGCCTCTTTTTTTGCTAATCGAACTTAATAGCTAGAAAATATCCCAATATTACAATCCCTTATTTTCAAGAACTGTTTATCTTTATCTACAGATAATGCAAGGTTATTCAGTACTATTCTGGATAACTAGTGATATGTGTTGAATATGGCATGCTATGTAATCAATCATAGTTAACCTAAGACTGTATTATCTGAAAAATGAATTCGAGCGTGAGACTAAAAATGGTATATGATCCTGACAGAAAATGCCTAAAATGCTACAAACGTCAAGGTTTTATCTTCTACTGTGAAGACTGTGGTGGAACATTTTGTAATGATTGTGTAGTGTCTGAAAAGACTGATTGTACTTACTGTAGTAATTGCTCTCATATTAGTGTTGGTAGTAAATGTGAGAAGTGTGGGAATGTTAACCATTTATCTGCATCAAAGAAAATAAGAAAATGTCCTATGTGTTCTTCAACTAAATTGAAAGATGTAAAGAAAAAAATTGGTGGTCTTACAAATGAATTTATTGATACAGTTAATCGAATTTACAATGGGTTAAATCATATCAAGGATTTTGCAGATAACTATTCGGAAATTGTTAATTTGGCAAAACAATTGAGGAGGGAAAGATTTGGATTATATCCAAACATTGAAACTAATTTGCTTCATATTCAAAATCAATTTTTTGAGATTACTCAAAGAGCAACTGAATTATTAGATAAGGTCTACCAGCAAGTTCATCAAGATTCACAATTGTTGTCATTTAATCAAAATCTTACTATTAACAAATTACCTCATATTGATAAGAGACTTAAGATGATTAACACCCATGTAATAAGTTATTCAAACATTATCAATGACTTTCTCGAAAAGCCTAGACTAGAATTAAATGAAATTGGAGAAAAATTAACTGAACTAAAAGATTACTCACTGCAATTTGATGATGCATCAGATAAATTTGAACCAGAATTATTAGAGTTAAAAATAGCTGTTTTCCCAAATGTGAAAATTACTTTTCCAAAAGATAGGAAAAGAACAGGTATATTGTATGTGACAAATAAACAATTGTACTTTTTACCTAACTTTAAATTCATATTTAGATTTCGCGGAAAAGTTAAAGCTATTCCTATCTCTATGATTAGAGATGTAGAAACGAGGAGCAGCAAATTCTTCGGTAGTCAATTATTAATCAATATTCCAGACAAGAATCAGATCAAGATAAAATGTTCTGATGCTGTCGTTGATAGGCTTAATTTTACCTTTGGTATTTTATTTAACGAAAATGAAGGCTATGTTATAACTGATCCTTACTTGATGGAGGAATACAGGTCCAGTTTGAATTACTCCTTGTTACAAGAAAAGGTTGAAAGGAGAATTAAAGACTTGAAACAAATTCCTTTCACTAAAACTACACCATTACAGCAATTCAGACAAAATGATGATCCCAGAAGGTTTCTGGTTCAAGAATCCGAAGATGTTAAAAATCTAAAGATTGAATTAC
>JAUVZH010000054.1 GCA_030602675.1 Candidatus Heimdallarchaeota archaeon
TCCGTGAGGTACCCATCACTACCAAGAGTCACTTCTTCGCCGTCTAGTAAACCGTCGTCATCTGTATCGTTATCAAGAGGGTCCGTGAGGTACCCATCACTACCAAGAGTCACTTCTTCTCCATCGTTCAAACCGTCATCATCGGAATCATCATCAAGAGGATTAGTATTGTAAATGTCAACTTCTTCAACATTTGTCAATCCATCTGTATCTGAATCCAGATCCGAATCAGCTACAGTAGGATCTGTGAAGTAAGTATTAACTTCATCACCATCAATTAGGCCATCGTCATCGCTATCAGTATCAAGTGGATCAGTGAAATAAATATTAACTTCTTCCCCATCTGTAAGTCCATCATCATCGGTATCTGGATCAAGTCTATCGGTTAGTGATGTTTCTACTTCGTAAAGATCCGTCAGTCCGTCCCCATCAGAATCCAATCCTGTCTCAAATCCAGCATAGTAGAGGTATTCTTTCGTCTTTGTTAGATTATACTCGTATTTTATAATATTCGGATTCAACCAAATACCAGCAGTTGGATTATACGGGCTGTCATTAATGTAATATGTACCATCATGCAAATCATCATTTATCCCTGATTTGTTTATTGCATGAGCGATTGCTTTTCGTACTGCTAAACCAATGGTTAAATCTGGATTATTTGGACAAATACTTCTATCTTGTATTGGTGTTCCTCTATCTTCTCTAAAATTAAATCCATAAAGATTTAAGGTGTCTTGAACTACTGAATTAATCTCTAAGCTTGTATTACCCAAAAATTCATCTTTTTTTTCTGGGTAATCAGTTATTACTACTTTATCTAATAATCCTTTCTCGAAATCAGTTATTGCGTCAGAAACATTCCCAAAAATAAGGACTTTTAGAGTATCTATACTACCCGAAAAGTCTCCAAAACGGTTATTCCAATCTAATGAGAAATCCGAAGTAATCGTGTTATTCATATACCAGCAATCAGAAAAATTAGTTAGAATAGTTTCCACATTAACAGTATGTGAAGCAAGTTCAAATAACCCTGTACCAAATGCTTGAGTTTTGAATTTTTCCCATGAAGAATGTGATGTGTCAGGTGTTATTCCATCTATCTCTTGTGTTTGATTCAAATAGTGCTCTGGTAAAAGTTTAGTATTTAATTTATATAGATAATCAGCAAAAGGGTCATTTTCTTTCGTTATAAAATAATCATCATTATCTATGAATAAATCAAGTGTATAGTCATCAATTATCTTCATATCATCAATCCAATCGTATAGACTAGGAGAAACTGATATCAACGGTGTCATTAAACAATAAAGTGTAAAGAATATATCTCGAGCATCCACATATTCATTTGGAAATAGACTATCGGGATCAGTCTGCCATTTTATTCCTTCTCTGATATTCAATCTCACATGTGTGCTGTTTATGTGATTCCAACTTGACAAAATATGTGGATAGATTTCCTTATTTGGTTCAACCCATATTAGTGGATCCATAATTGCATCAATAATAAAGTCATCAGCTGATGATGTATAATTTAGGGGATTGAGTTTAGTCCAATTTTTATTGTGTACAATTACTTCATTAGTAGCTACTTGTCCAGGATGCAATCCATTCCAGGACATTTTCCCCCAAGACTGGAAAAGACCTTCAGTGATATTGTAACCATCTAAATTAGCCCAATTGACTTCATTGTCATAATTAGAAAGGATTGGTATTAATGGCAATAATTCAGCCATTAGATAGTTTTGCCAATCCCAATAATGTTGTATTCTTTCTGAAGAAGTAGTAGGAAGTATCAACGCACCTTGATCAAGATACCATTGATTTACTCCTGTACCTAATGTTTCATTCCAGTCCATTTCAACTTCATATCCCCACATATTTAACGATCCATTTTCAGAATAGATTTTACCAAAATCTGATATAAATGGATCATATTCGCCCAACCCTACACAGAACATATCATAATTGTGATGCATAATCAATTCATATACAAAAGAAGGCCAGTCCGTAAGTTTTATATTAACAGCAATATTCAATTCCTCTAGTATTTCTTGTAGTTTAAACAAATAATTTTCGTTAGGTTGATTGGAAGTCATGGCTTCTAAAGTGAATAAGGGATTTAGGAGTGTGGAATTGTACCAACCATAATTAGCAATTATCCCACCGACTTTTTCCATAGAAGCAATTGACTCATCATTATCTTCTTGTATAATAAATATCCTTTTTTGTTCTACAAAAAGTGATACGTTAATTAAAATCAGACCTACCACAAATAGACCTAACAATTTTTCTTTCATCATCCCACCTCGAATATAAATACTCAAAAAGAGTATGTTCTTTGACATATACTATACATAAGTAAATAACTTTCGATGAAAATCATGATTCAGTCAATAATTGAAATAGAAAAAGGAAAAGAAGTTTGAAACTTCTTATTTTTGATTTTTCTTTGAATAAAGCAATAGAGCAAATAAACTGACAGAAGTGAAAATTATTGTTATTGGAAATACTAAGCCTGTTTCTTCAGTTGTTGGAAAATCATCAGGATCTAAAGGATCAGTGCCAGCAGTAACTTCTTCTCCATCTGTAAAGCTATCACCATCAGTATCAGCTTCATTAGGATCAGTTTCATAATGGTATTCTTCCAAGTTTGTCAAATCATCACTATCAGCATCACTAGCTGAATCATCTACTACTGGAATCAATCCATTTTCAACTTCCCAACCATCAGGCATGCCATCAGCATCTGTATCAGATAAAGTTGGATCAGTTCCATATGCATATTCATCACCATCAGATAATTCGTCATCATCCGTATCTGGATCGGTAGGATCCGAAGCTAGTGTATATTCCAGCAAGTTGTATAAGCCATCATTATCCGCATCAAGTATGGAATCATCAATTAATGGATTAAGTGAATAGAGAATCTCCCACCTATCTGGCATGAGATCACTGTCCGTATCTGGGCTATTTGGATTTGTATGATAAGCCATTTCGATATTATCAGGGACGCCATCATCATCCGAATCGCTATCTGTCGGATCTGTTAGATAGCCATCACTACCAAATGTGACTTCTTCGCTATCTATTAAGCCATCAGAATCTGTGTCGAAATTAGTAGGATCAGTTACATATCCATCCACACCAGCTACAACTTCTTCTCCATCTAGTATTCCATCATTATCTGTGTCTTCATCGTTAGGATCAGTGATATATCCATCTAATCCTAGATTGACTTCCTCATAATCAGTCAGTCCATCATCATCGGTATCGCTATCATTCGGATCTGTTGAGTAGGTATTTTCTTCTTCGAAATCAGTCAAGCCATCATCATCCGAATCGTCATCGTTAGGATCAGTTCCTAAAAGGATTTCTTCATAATCTGTCAAACCATCGTCATCGCTATCTGTGTCAAGTGGATCAGTGAAATAGGTATTAACTTCTTCTCCATCTGTTAAACCATCATCATCCGTATCCGAATCATGTCGATCTGTTAATGAGGTTTCTGTTTCGTAGAGATCTGTTAGTCCGTCCCCATCAGAATCCAATCCTGTTTCAAATCCAGCATAGTAGAGGTATTCTTTTGCCTTAGTTAGATTGTATTCATATTTTATAATATTCGGATTCAACCATACACCTGAAGTAGCACTTAGTGGATGTTCAGTATTATAATAATCCCCATTAAAGTAATCTTCATTTATCTTTGTCTTATTTACAGCATATGCGATTGCTTTTCTAACTGCGAGACCAACAGTCAAATCAGGATTATTCGGGCAAACACTTCTATCTTGAAGAGGTGTTCCTCTTGCTTCTCGAAGGTTAAAACCATAGAAATGGAATTTTGGCTGTAACTTTGATTTTACATCAATACTTGCATTTGTTTCAAATTCATTAATTTTCTCTGGATGTTCAAATAGATATACTTTGTCAAGATTGCCTTTTTCGAATTCTGCTAATGCATTATCTGCACTAAAGTTTAGTACTCTTAATGTATCTAATCCACTTGAGAAATCTCCAAATCGTCGGTTCCAATCTAATGCTGGATCAGCAGTTATTGTTGTATTCAATCGCCAACAATCACTGTAATTGGTTAATACCGTTTCTGCTCCAACAGTATGGGAACTAAGCTCAAATAATCCTGTTCCAAAAGCTTGAGTTGAATATTTCGACCATGAAGAATGAGATGTATCTGGAGTAATTCCATCTATCTCTTGTGTTTGATTTAGATAATGTTCTGGAATGAGATTTGTTTCAAGAGTTCTAAGATAGGTATCTGTAAGATCATTTTCAGTTGTTGCTAGTATATCATCAATGTATATATCTAAGGTATAATCGTCAATTATCTCCATATCATCAATCCAATCAAATTGATCTGTTCTATGTCCAATATTTCTCTGACAAAACAAAGTAAAATAAACATCTCTTACATCGACATATTCAGTTGGAAATAAGCTATCTGGATCTACTTGCCATTTTATTCCTTCTCTCACTGTTAATCTTACGTGTGTGTCATTTATATGAGACCAACTTGAAATTATATGTGGATATGCAGCTTCATTAGGGTCAAACCATACTAATGGATCTGTTATTGCATTACTTATGAATTTTTCATGAAAACCATCAAGAAATAATGGATTTAATTCATCCCAATCCGTAGAATCTTCACATGTTACAAACTCATTGCTTGAAGATTGTCCGGGATGGAGTCCACTCCAAGACATTTTTCCCCATGATTGAAAAACACCTTTGGAATAATTATATCCAGCTAAATTTGCCCAATTTGCTTCCCTATAATAATCAATAAAGCCTGGAATCACTGGTAGGATTTCATTCATCAAATATTGTTGCCAGTTCCAATAATGTTGGATTCTTTCTGATGAATCTGGTGGCATCATTGCTAATCCTTGTTCTAAGTACCATTCATTTTCTCCATTTCCTAAGGAAGTATTCCAATCTAGGCTTGTTTCATATCCTACAAGATTAATTGATCCTGCTTCACTATACAAATAACTCATATCCGGAGTGTAAGGATCAAGTTCTTGAAAATGAAGATAAGTAATATCAAAATTGTAATCAGACAGTATTTCATTAAGAAAATCTAGCCAGCTTAAAAGATGTATGTTGACTGCAATGTTTAAAGCTTCTAAAGCTTCTTGCAAACCAAATAAAGGATTAGTCCACTGCATAGTACTGTTACAGGTAATTGCTTCGATAGTAAATAATGGATTTGGGAGTGTGGAATTGTACCAACCAACATTAGTATTAATACTACCAATTTTGTCTTTTTCAGTTGATGAGATGCAACTACAGTTTTGATAAGCATGATTACTATTCAATACTTGGCAGAACAAACTACTGAATAAAATTAAGGTTATAATAATCAGAATTAATCTATTTGTCTTTTTCATTTACTCACCCTCCAATAAATACTTGGAAAATAGTATATAGACACTAAATTCATTTTCTTAAGTAAATAATTTTCGGAAAAAATCAAGTTTCATTATCATTTAAATCCCCTTCCCATAGTTTTTGCATTTCTTCGTTTGTTCTAAGTAAATCTTGAAGTCTGCCTTGAGCGTCTATTTTACCATTCTTTAGAACTATTACATTGTCTGCTCTCTTTAGTGCCATAGGACGGTGAGAAACAGCTAAACAAGTGATTTCTGCACCACTTGAGAACATTCGTTCCCAAAGTTTGTGCTCTGTTTCGACATCAAGTGCACTTGATAAATCATCAAACACAAGTAGTTCAGGTTTTCGAACGAACATTCTTGCTGCAGCTAATCGTTGCTTTTGTCCTCCGGAAAGCTTTACTCCTTTCGGTCCAACGATTGTATCATATTTTTCTTCAAAACCATTTACTTCCTGCTCAAAAACTGCTAACTCCACTGCCTTATCTATATCAGCAGTTTCTTCTAGAATATTAAGCAAGATATTGTCTTTCAGTGGATCACTGAAAAGGTATGGTATCTGTGGTGTATATGCTGCTCTTGGAGGAATCATAAATTGCGCTGGATCTGTAACTAATTCACCATTCCAAGTAATATCTCCTTGGTCTTTCTGGACTAATCCTAATATTGCTCTGAGTAAGGTTGTTTTTCCTGAACCTATTCTCCCAGTAACTACTGTAACAGAACCTCGAGGCATTTCGATGGTAATATCTGAAATTCCTTTATCAGTTCCTGGATAGCTAAATGATAAATTCTTGGTTGATAAAAGAGCTATTTGATCTTTCTCCGATCGAAGAATCGGTTGATACGGTGGATAATCTGTCCACTCATATATTGGTCCTGATTCAACGAGTTCTTCAGCACTAACTGTTTCGTTTTGGTTTTGAATTAGCTTAAGCATTCGTTCATAGGATACTTTTGCTTGCTGGTATACTGGTATCATATCTCCCAACATCCACAAGAAATCACCTATCCACCACAATTGTGTTTGAAAGAAGTATAGATTACCAATTGTAAATGCTCCAATATTCATAGCTGGGCCTATTAGCAAGAGGATTGTTCCCATCCCCAAGGATATCGAAAATAGGTATATTGAATCAATAATCGCTATGAAGACCATTTCTTTTACAATTGCTTTCTTTCGTGTTTGGCATTTAGTATCAAAATAGTTTAAGATGTTCTCTTCTTTACAAGCAACTTTGAATGTTTGAATTGATCCGAAAATTTTCCCAAGAGTATCTGTTACTGCTGCTGTGGCTTTTCTTCGTATCTTCCTTAATTTATCAATTCGTCTTCTACCTGTTAACCCAACTGCCAGTATAAGCATAAATGGTATGAAGATCAGACTTGTTGCTTTCCAGCTAATGTAAAACATATAGCTTAGAGTCACTGCTGTATAAGCAACGAAACCAAACCTTATCGACAGCGTATAAGACAACCTTACAGCATTATCGACATCACCTCTAAACCTCGAGATTGCTTCTCCAGAAGTATCTGGGAGTGCTTGAGCACCTGGTTTTCTAAGCAATCCTCTCATAATGTTTCTTCTAAGCAACACTTGTCCTGAGATGTAGAATAACCAGAAGAGGATATCAAGCAGTGATCCAAATAGAAATGTCGCTAGGAATGTGAATGGTATAATGATGAATAGTGTCTTAAGATCCAAACTGAAGAAAGTATTTTCTCCGATAAGTGTATCAATTATTTCTTGAACACCGAAACTAATACCAAATCTACCAAGCAACCATAGTAAGGTCGTAATGAAGGTTCCCATGAAGTAACCTATTCTGAATTTGATTAGTTTCCCTGCTTGGTTCCAAACTTTCAAGTCAAGACCTCCTGTATTCCTTGTTGTAATAATTTCGAGAAATGAGAGTTTGGATCCTTGACTAGCTCTGCTCTGGAACCATATTCAACAATTTCTCCTTTCTCTAAAATTAAAATGTCATCGACTTTCTGCAAGGTTGCTAATCTATGAGCAATAATTATTGCACTTCTTCCTTCCAGCAATTTTTCCAAAGCTAAATCAACTTGTTTTTCAGTTGCAGGATCTAACCTTGATGATGCTTCGTCGAGAATGACCAGTTTGGGATTCTTAAGAAACGCTCGAGTTAAAGCCAAGAGTTGCTCTTCACCTGCTGATAACCCGAGATCCTCTGAAAAGATTACAGTTTCCAAACCTTTTGGCAGTTGATTAAACCATTTCTTTAGTCCTAAATCTTTCAATACTTGAAGTACTTGCTCATCAGTCATATCGTAATCGAAAAAGGTAATGTTATCTTTTAATGATGCTTTAAACAGCTCTACTTCTTGAGTAACATAAGCAATATTTTTCCTAAGCTCACTTAATGGAAATTTCTTTGAGTTTAGTCCATTTATTTTGATTTTTCCAATATTTGGATCATACAATCTAAAAATCAATCTTGCTATAGTTGTTTTTCCACTTCCTGTTCGACCAACTAATCCTAGTTTCTTTCCAGCTTCTATATTGAAATTGATGTTTTTTAGAACTAATTGCTCAGAATAGCCAAAATCAAGGGTATCAAATTCAAGATTGATGTCTTCATCCGGGAATGGTAAATTGCCCTCATCAACAATCTCAGACTTAATGTCAAACCATTCTTTAATTCTATCAACATTCGCTAACGAATTTTGCAATTGTTCAAGTTGCCATAGTATTAATCGAAGTGGTCTTAATATGTTAGTTGCATAGGAAAGGAGTAAAAACAATACTCCGCCATCTATTCCAAGACTATCTGCTAGAAAGTAACTTGCTACTAAAATTCCAATATTGAGTAATGCACCCATTAGAACGTTCACAGCATAGTAAACCCTTGAAACAATCATTGCTTTGTTCTTATTTCTAAAATCTGTTTGAGCACTTTCATGAAATCGTTTCATTAAGAACTCATCTGCTCCATTTGCTCGAATATCCTCAAACCCAGAGATATTTTCTTCAATTACTCCAAATAAGGCAGTAGTTGATTCTCGTACTTTTCTCCAAAGTGGTGAAGCAACCTTTCTAACTAAATACAAAGCTGCTAGAGCAATAATCATGAATCCTAAGAAGATTAAACCATAAATCCAACCTTCCACGAAAACTGCAATTAAGACCCCAGCTAATAATAAGAAGCTACCAAGAAAATGAATTATGAATGTGCTAAAGAATTCAGAGAGTGTTGAAGCATCACCATCTATTCGCTCAATCATTTCCCCGGTTTTTCTCTGATTGTGAAATTTCATATCAAGATTAATGCAATGTCTGGTAAGATCAATTCGCAAATCATTGGTCGTTGACCATGCCAAATTTTGGCTTATCCATCTTACTAAAACATATAACCCTCTATGGATAAAATTTACAGTTATATACAGGATAGAAGCGATTAGTATTAGTCTGCTATCTAATACTGGTTCGTTAACTGCTACGATATAATAACGAATGATTTGAGGATTGAGAATGTCTATGCCACTTAAAATTAATAGCAGCACAGCTAGGAGCATAACCAGAGATAGGTAGGGACTCATGTATTTTTTGAGTAATGAAACTGTGTACTTCAATGATGGCGTTACAATCACTCCCTTCCGTATTGACGAATATCTTATTACTAAAAGATTAGTATAACTCATGGATAAAGGGTTCTTTGAGTAGTTTGCGGAATTCTTTAATGTTTAGAAGTGAAATAACATAAATTGATATTACAGTAATGAAGAACTTGGATGTGGAAACATGGCAGAAGAACTCTACGAGAGCATACGATTGATTAGTTATGGTCTTTTTATCCTTTGCTCACGAATGAAGGGAAAATATAATGCTTTAATTGTTAACACAATTTTTCAGATAACATCGAATCCACAGATGATTGCTGTAAGCATTTGTAAAGATAATTACACTCATGAATTTATTATAAAAAGTAAAGTTTTCACCGCATCTGTTCTTTCAACAGAAACTCCTTTGAAGTTTATTGGTCGATTCGGTTTTAAATCAGGAAAGGATTTTGATAAATTCAAAGATCCACTCAAATATGAAAAATTTATTACTGGCGTGCCTATCATCTATGATTATTCTTTAGGATATCTAGAAGCAGTTGTAAAGGAATCTGTTGATTGTGGAACGCATACACTCTTCATAGCCAAAGTTGTTGGTGGAAAAATCTTTAGTGATGGTGAACCATTAACTTATGCTTACTATCATAAGTATCTGAAAGGCAAGGCTCCAAAGAATGCTCCAACATACTTTGGTGGAATAAAACTGCAAAAAGCTAAATTATGATATTCTTAACGCAAATTCAATCTCTTGATACAGATCACTAGCATCAATAACTGCTTGAATGGTCTTTAATCGTTTTAGCAAATCTTCAGGTGTTTTTTCTTGTGATACTGATTCTTTGTTATTTAACCATTCAACCTTTCTTCGAAAAGCAGTATCATTGTAGATTCTCATTTCATCATAGATAGCTGGTCCAGCAATCCTGCCAATAAAGAACCCGGCTTCTGTAGGAACTAAAACATAGTGCTCAAGATCCATCTCTCGGATAAATCGCCACAAATCCCCAGTAACTTGTCCAGCTCTTCGCTTATTTTCCTCCAACGGAAAATACTGTTTCTGTACTTTTTCTCGAAAGTCTTCTTTTGTTAAGGATTCGTCTAACAACCCTTCTACTTTTGACCAACCAATCATGATCTCATTTTCCTGGAGCATTTTAGATTCAGAACCAGAAATCTTCACAACAAAAGCTTTTCGAGCAGCTGCTGTATAAATACTAGTGTCATCAGAGCTAATTATTATCCCTCATTTGAATTTACCGTTTAGGTGTTCCCATATAGTCTTAGTCAATAAAAATCTTGTCTTTTAAATGAGAGAATCCAAAATGAATAGATAATAATATGGTAAGTGCAATAATTTTTTATCAGCTATCGTCTAATGTACTTTTTATATAGCTATTTTATGGTTGAATTAA
>JAUVZH010000401.1 GCA_030602675.1 Candidatus Heimdallarchaeota archaeon
ATTCGAATCACATACAACCTCAGGTGTAATTGGGTATCTATCGTCTAAAATTATTGGATTATCCCAATTAATTCCAGTTGCGTTTTCATTATAACCAGATCCAAACAGCCCATATTTTGATTCTTTTAGGAAGTCTTGCTCTTTACTAGAATTAATTTCAACTATATTCTGTTCTTTTGACTTTTGAGAAAAACTTGTAGCTTTAGGGAGCATACACATATTTAGAAATAAAATCAAAACAATAATTCCAATAATCGTTTCTCTAATTATTTTCCTGTGTTTTTGGTTTATTGCTAGGATGTGTATTTTAACAATTAGTCCCCCCAATGTTATTGAATCAATTACTACCATCTTTTTTTTTCTATAATAATTTATTTACAATTATCTAATATTAAATTTCTGATCTTTTAAATTTTGAATGATTAATTTTTAAGGAAAATGCATAGTTAACTATTCTTTTATTTGATAAAATCCAAAGTATTTTAGGGGTTATCTATTGGAGAATGTAAAAATTCTACTTGTAGATGATGAGAAGCAATTCTTGGAAACTACAAAAGAATATCTAAGTAAAATAAATGCTAAATATAAGATTACTATTACTCGATCAGTTACAACAGCAAAAAATTTGCTAAAAGATAATGAATTTGATATTATTATCTCTGAATATGATTTGCCAAAAATGAATGGTTTAGAATTGCTTACTGACCTTCGTTTATCAGGTCAAAATACTTCTTTTATCTTTTTTACTAAAAAAACTGAAAAAGAGGTTCTAATCAAAGCTTTGAATCAAGGAGCAGATTACTACATTCATAAAGAAGGTGAAGTTAAAAAACAACTTGAAATCCTAGCAAATTACATTGAGAAATCAGTTAGAAGAAAAGGATTGAGGAAAAAAATAGCTGATACTGATGGTCCACCTTTATCTGAAACTTTAGAAGAAACATTGAATTTAGAAAGAAAGGCATTTCAATTAATAGCAGAATCAGCTATTAGTAAAACAAAACTAACTGCCTTATGTATTGATGTTTTAAGAGATTTGATAACAACATTAAGTTTTGATTTTGGAACAATACGATTGTACAATCCTGCTACAGAAATTCTTAAAATCTATGCTATTTACGGATTATCCCCAAAAGAGCAGAAATTAGTCGTCGATCATAAGATAGATGAATCTCAATACATATCCAGTCATGTAGCCAAATCACGAGTAGCAATAATTGCACCTGATGCTATTAAGAGTAAAGAATTGGAACAATTCAAGAATAGAATTAAACTAATGAATATTAAATCCATAATTACTTGGCCTATTACAAGTTCTACTCATGAACTTCTGGGAGTTGTTCATTTAGCTTCACGAAAGGTTAAAGATATACCAGATGAAAAATGGATTTTCTTTGAAACCATCGTAAGATTCTTTGCTACAATTTTAGAACGAAGGAAAACAAATGAATTACTACGACAAAGCGAAGAGCGCTATCGTAAATTAGTTGAAACATATCCTTTTGCCATTCTCGTAACGAATCTTGAAGGTAAAGTTATTGTTGTAAATCAAGAATCACTAATACTTTCAGGTTATGATAGCGTAGAAGAAATGATTGGCATGAGTGCTTTTGATTTCATTGCAGAAGAAGATCAAAAATTTGCTATGGTGAATCTAGAGAAGGTACTTAAAAATGGAAAAATTGAGAATCTTCAATATAAGATGCTTAGAAAAGATGGTTCGAGTTATGTTGGTGAATTAAATGTTTCACTTCTAGTTGATACAGATGGTAAACCTACTGCTTTTCTTGGTATTGTTCAAGATGTTACTGAAAGGTTAAGAGCTCAAAAAGCAAACAATCACCATCAAATAGAATTGAAGAAGCAACGTGATGAATTGGAATCCTTTGCTTCAACAATTGCACATGACATTCGAGGAAAATTACAAGTAATAATGATGTATAATTCAATGTGCAAATCTGAATTTGGTGATAAAGTTGAACAGCAAGTTAATGAGATAACAAAATTCCTTGAAGATTTATTACTTTTAGCAAAAGAGGGTGAAATTCTCGGAGGGAAATCCAAAGTAAATTTTAATGATTTAGTTAAGGAAATAAAACCTGTGATTAATTCTCTTGATCCAAACTTAAAGATGGAGATTGATAATCTACCTACACTATTTGTTGATAAAATCAAGTTTAAGCAAGTTTTAGAAAATCTCTTGTTCAATGTTGTAAAGCATGCAGATGCAACTGTTGTGAAAATTATTGGTAAAGAGTTTCCAAACAAGTATCATATTGAGATAGCTGATAATGGTCGAGGGATGTCTATTGAGAAACAAAGGGAAATTCGAAAAATATGGACAAAAGAACGTTTTTCATCTTTTGGGTTATTGATTGCAATTAAAATAATCGAAGCACATAATGGTTCTATAGGTTTTGAAAGCGAAGAAGGATTGGGAACAACCTTCGTTATCAGCTTTCCTAAAAAGAAAAAGAAATGATCATGTAAATAGACTAAAATTTTTTGTTAGTGAATTTCTGGTAAGACTCACTCAAAGTTATTTAGCGAATTTCATACTCGTAAAATTAACATAATTATATAAACTGAACAATTAATAAAGTGAATTCTCTCATTTAGCTCGGTAGCATTCACAATGTCAATTGACAATATTGTTGCAGTAATTGATTTTGGAGGGCAGTACACCCATTTAATTGCTAGAAGAGTAAGAGATCTAGGAGTACTTTCTGAAATCTTTTCTTGGGATACAACTCCCAAAGAATTAACAGAACACAATGTTAAAGCTATAATCTTTTCTGGTGGACCTAATAGTGTCTATGAAAAAAAGGCTCCAAAATTATCTAATGAAGTCATGGAGTATCTTTTAACAAATAATCTTCCAATTCTAGGGCTTTGTTATGGTCATCAATTCATTTCCCAGTATTTTGCTGGCAAAGTAATTCCCGGAAATCAGAAAGAATATGGTTCAACTATTATTGATATAAATAATAATAATCATTTATTTAAGGGGTTTACAGAGAAGAGCAAAGTTTGGATGTCTCACGGAGATAAGGTTTCTGAGTTACCAGATGATTTCAATATTACTGCTTCGAGTGATAATTGCGAAATAGCTGCTTTTGAGAACTTAGATAAAAAAATCTTTGGTCTTCAATTTCATCCTGAAGTGGTCCATACTGATAATGGAAATCAACTTCTCGCTAATTTCTTATTTGACATTAGTAACCTTGAGAAGAATTGGTCAATGGAAAGTTACGTTGAACATCAAATTGAAGAAATGCGTCGGATTGTTGGTGATAATCGTGTCATTATTG
>JAUVZH010000030.1 GCA_030602675.1 Candidatus Heimdallarchaeota archaeon
TCAAGAAGACCAATTACAAGCAATCGAAGATAGAAAATTCGATAACCGCATGAAAAGGCTCTTTAAAAGAGAAAAGAAAGAATGAAAATGATAGTAAGCTAAAGATTTAGCTCATCATTTTTCTTTATTCCACCTTAAATTCTTTAATAAAAACAGCTGGTTTTATGCGAAAAAGTTAATTGCTACTTATATCATACTATTTGAAAACGTAAATTGGAAATAATCTTAAAAGAAGATGGTTAAAAATATGGTTAAAATACCTCGGGTAAATCACTACGAGTGCGCTGGATGTTCACTATGCGTTATTGCATTACCTGAAGTATTTAGGTTAACACCAGATGGTTTTTCCGAAGTTTATGCTCCAAATGGCGCAAACAAAGATAAGGTTCAGAAGGTTATGGATAATTGTCCTGTTGGTTGCGTTCATTGGTTTGATAAAAATTAAGAAGATTAATTTGATTTTTTATGCAGTAAAATATCAAAAGTTATTTTTACAAGAAAAAAAAATGAAAGGATATTATCCAGTTCTTAAGATTATATGATAACCAAATTTGGTTTTTACAAGACCAGATAATTTACCCTTTTCTAAAGCAAAAGCAGCTTTTTCGAATTCTTTAACCATCTGTCCACGACCAAATTCACCTAAATTTCCACCTTTTTTCTTTGAGGGGCAAATAGAATTTTCTTTAGCTAATTTCGAAAAGAGGTTATGTAATTGTTTTGGGTTTGCGGACTTTAGCTGATTTAACAGTTCTTCAGCCTTAGAGTGTTTTTCTATTAGTATATGGGAGGTTTTTATTTTACTCATAACTATCAATCCAATGATTTGTTTTGGGATAAAAAAACTCTAGTTTACATTTGTTACTCAGAAAGAATTGCCTTAATAATTTATTCGTAAATTTCTGTAATTTACGAAAGTAAGGAAAACACTAATTATTCTAAATTTTCTGTGTTAGCTAACCTCAAAATTCATTTGTAGAGATAATTAACTAGAAGATGATGAAGATGAAACCTGAATTTGTGGAGATAGCCCATGGTGCTGGCGGTACCAAAATGGACGAGCTTCTCGAAATAGTGATGAAGAATATAACATTGCGAAATATTGGTAATGGTATAGGGCTAGATGAAAAAGATGATGGAGCAACAATAGAAATTGGCAACAAGCGCATAGTAACTTCTATTGATGGTCACACAGTACACCCAATTTTTTTCCCGGGAGGAAACCTTGGACAATTAGCAATAACAGGTACAATAAATGATATTTGCGTTATGGGAGGTAAACCTTTAGCTATTTTATCCAGTATAATTATTGAAGAAGGGTTTCCGGTTGATAAATTAATAAAAATTGTTGATTCTATTGCTGCTACAGCAGAAGAAAATAACGTGGCTATCATTGCAGGTGATACTAAGGTGATGCCCAGAGGAACTTTGGATGAAATGATTATTGTAACTGCAGGTATCGGTATTATCGAATCAGAGGAATTGGATATTCGTGATTCAAACTTAAAACCAGGTCATAAGATCATTATTTCTGGAACTGTTGGTGATCATGGCATTGCGTTAATGGCAGGAAGAGAAGGAATTTCTTTTGAAACAGAGCTTGTCTCAGATGTCACTTCAGTTCAAGACATAGTTAATGCAGCATTACAAGTAGGAGGTATAGTTGCAATGAAAGATCCTACTCGTGGTGGATTAGCATCAGCTTTAAATGAATTTGCTGAAAAATCCAACGTTAGTCTATGGTTAGAAGATGAGAAAATACCAATCGATCCAGCAGTAAATGCTGCAAGTGAAATGTTAGGGTTAGAACCTCTTGGAGTAACTTGTGAAGGAAGAGTCCTTTTTGGTGTAGAAAATGAAAAGGCTCAAGATATATTGAAGGCCATTAAAAAGCTTCCAAATGGTAAAAACGCTGAAATAATAGGAGAGGTAAGAGCTGATAGACCAGGTTATGTTCTATCAAAGACCATTGTTGGCGGGCATAGAATTATCGAGAAACCAATTGGAGAACAAATACCAAGAGTGTGTTAAAACTAAGAGTTTAGGATTAGATTAATAGAAGAGACAAATCCTAAATATAGCAAGAGTGAAAAAATAATCATAAAAAGTCTTTTTAATACACGTATTATTGATTAATGTTAATAACCAAAGCAATCTAATGTTCAAATTATACAATAGGAGGAAGCAATTTGAAAGTATCAGATGTAATGACTAAAGATCCAGTATGTGTAAAAGTACCAGGTACAAGAGAAGAGCTGTTTGAACTAATTCGAAAAACAAATCTCACAAGTTTCCCAGTAATAAAGGGTGAAACAAATGAATTAATTGGCATTGTAACAGAAACTGATATAGTAAATAAGCCATCAGAAACACAACTTGCACTTCTGATGACTAAAAAACCAATAACTGTTGCACCAAAGGATCTTATTGCAGATGTAGTCAAAATTCTTTCCGATAATAATTTTCGTCAATTGCCTGTTGTTAAAGCAAAGAAGGTAGCAGGGATGATAACAATTGGTGATATAATTGCCAAAGTAATTGCTATAGCTTCCTCTGATAAAACAATAAACGAGTACATGTCTAGCAATGTTTTATGTTTATGGCAAGAAACACCTTTAGCAGTTAGTCAGAGAATTATGGAATTTGCTGGTGCAGAAGCAGCCATGATTTTTGATGATAAAGCAAACATGATAGGTATTGTCACAATGATTGATTACGTTAAATTCTTTGATTCCACAAACAGTGAAAAACGTAGTGAAATGACTGCTGGAGAAGGTAAAGAAGGTAGTTGGGATGCTGTGTCAACAATTATTGTTCATACAAAAGACCTCACCTTGCCAGATGTTCCTGTAAAAGAAATCATGACAAAGGATGTTATAACTACCTTTAGCAAAGCTACTATAAGCGATGTGGCTAAGAAAATGCATCGAATGGAGCTTTATCAAATGCCAGTAGTTAATGCTAAAGGAGAATTTGTTGGATTAATTCGTGATTTTGACTTACTAAAAGCCTATGCTGAAAAGAATGAATAAAATCACAAAATTTCCATATTTCCACTTGTTTTATGCAATTTTTCATTATAGCTAAGCTAATCAGATGAAGAGAATGATTAGAAGGTTAAAATTCTCATGCTAAAAGGAAAGCCATAATATAGGTCAAATATACAAATAAAGTTGATGAAATATCAAGGAAAAATGTAAAAGAAGTGGAAAAAAGTAGATAAAAGACGAAAAAAACTTAAATGTAGAATTAGAAAGAAAACCACATAATTACTAATTGAACAAAGAATACAAAGGAGAAACTAAAATGTCGAAAGGAAAAGCAGCCGGAAACGTAGTGTTCATAGGATCGAAGCCCGTTATGTCATATGTGTTAGCTTGTATTACTCAACTTAACGAAGGCAACCAAAAACTAATCTTAAAAGCTCGTGGAAGGGCAATCAGTCGTGCTGTTGATACTGCTGAAATTATCCGACATCGTTTTGTTACGGATGCAGTTATCAAAGAAATCATAATCAGTACAGAACAGATTGAACGAAGTGAAGGCGGAACAGCCAATGTCTCTGCAATAGAGATAACCATAAGCAAAAAGAAATAAGCTTCACCGCTAAACACGGTTGACATTCGACCGTGTATTTAATTCTTTTTTCTTTTTTCTTCTTTTTCTGAATTATTTATCAAGTATATCGTCAACGCTGCTAATAATTAAAGGAACTACTAACTCATCTCTCCCTAAAGAACCATGAGTTGCATTTAATCCTAAATTATAAACTTGATTGAAAGCACCCGAATGACCAAAAAAGATTGAAGCGTTTTCTCCAAGAATTATCTGAACATCACCAATTCTCTCTATGACTTCTGGACTATCTGCACCCTTCCCCATGAGTTTAGGGTATTCTTTTGGTGTGACAACAATTCCTTTATTGCCTATTTTCTCACTGAACCAATCAACAACGTCATCATGTTTTCCATCTTGTGAATACAAATGTATTACTCTACCACTTCTACCTCGAGTTTTAAGAAGACCATACAATTCTTCCTCTTCTTCAGATGAAACAACAACCTTTTGATCTTCGATTAAATTCTCTTGTCCATGATCAGCTGTTATTATCACTGCTGTTTGTGAAGCTATTTTTGGATCAAGTCTCTCAAGCATTTTGAATAGAAGTTGTTCAACATTTTCAACTTCATCTCTTAATACTTGACTATTAGTTGTATAACGGTGAGATATGGCATCAATAGAACCTATGTAAATATCCAAGAGTCTTCTGGCTGATGTTGGTGTTTCAAGAATTCTTTGTGTAGCAGCAAAACAATCAACATAGCTTGAATAACCTATTGAAATTGGCTTTTTATAAATGAGATGTGATAAACCGCTGTTTGCAATATGAGCATCTATTAGACCTATGTGACTAATACTTGGATCATTGGTAATTGGAAAATCACACCATAACCAATTCTTGACATTAATACCTAGACTTGGCAAGTCCGTAATACTATTTTTTGTTCTTAATGTCAATGTATCAACAACACTATCGATTTCAGCAAATCTAATTTTCTGACCAACAATGCCATGATGAATTGGCATTTCACCAAATCGTAAGGAAGCAATACAAGTACTAGTTATTGTTGGAAAAACAGATGAAAGAGTCAATCCATTCGAATCAAATTTCTTTTTCATCAAATTAGAATAATTCAAAAATTGATCAATACCTAAAGCATCTAGAACAATGAATAAGATATTAGAAATCTCTTTTTCTTGGAGTTTTCGCCAAGCTTCTTTTTTACTAAGATAACCTGTGAGAACTTTATTTTTTGGATATTTTCGACCAAATAGAGTTAAAGCAGTAGGAAGAATCTTTGAAATGTTCAAATCCAAATCTGGATAGAAAAGATCAGTTCTACCTTGAATCGGTTTTAAAGGGAAAGATTCTTCAAGCAACATAATTCACGTCAATGGGTATTAGAATAAGGAATTCATACTCTTTATTCAACTTTTTCCCAATAATTTAGAATTATTTTCAAAGAATCTTTAATAAGTAAAATTCTTTTCTTATACTTCATGTACCAGAAAATTTTCAATCTAATATCAAAAGAATTCTCAGGAAAAAATGCTAAAGAAATGATTGGTGGTATTGCCAACTTTCACCGAATTCAATCATCACCAGGATTTCGAGCTGCTGCAAAATACAGCTACGAAAAACTCATGGAGTACAAAATACCCAAAGTAAAAACTCATTCATATCCTGCAAATGGAAATAATACTTTTTGGGGTTCCCCAGTTCCAAAAGAATGGAGTATTGAAAGTGCTTCATTGGATCTTATAGAACCAAAAGGAAATGAGAAGAGTTTATGTCGGTTTTTTGAGAATCCATGTTCCATTATTCAACGATCTAAACCAACACCATCAGAAGGAATTACTGGTGAAGTAATCGTCTTACCTCAAGGTTTAAAAGAAAAAGAAATGAGCAAATACGATTTGAAGGGAAAATTTATCCTAACAGATGATCCTAGCTTGAAAAAATTAAGACTTATTGCTGTAAGCAAATTGGGAGCTGCAGGTATAATCTATGACCTTGTAAGTGAACTTAAACCAATCAGAACAAGAGCCAACTTCCCTACTGCTAGAAGATATACTTCGTTTTGGTATGGTACGAAGGGAGACGAAGGGGATGCATTAGGTTTTGTTTTATCAGCCCAACAAGGTGATGAATTAAGAAAGCTAATTACAAAAACTGAAAAGGAAAATGAAAAGCTGACCAAAGATGGTAAACCAAAAAAACAAGTTAAAGTTCATGCTAAAATAAAATCTAGTTTTTACGATGGGGAAATGGAAGTTGTTGATTTCTTCATTCCTGGGAAAGAAAAAGGAAAAGAAGTACTTGCAGTAGCACATCTTTGTCATCCTAAACCAGGGGCAGTGGACAATGCTTCAGGTTGTGGCATACTAATTGAAGCTGCTAGAACCTTAAATGATTTAATTGAAAGTGGAAAACTGGAACGACCAAAAAGAGGAATCAGATTTCTGCTAATGGCTGAATTTACTGGAACATATTGCTATTTAGCGTCAAATGAAGGAAAAATCAAGGGTTTTGTTGCAGGGATAAATCTCGACATGGTTGGTGCTGATCAAACTGTTGGTGGTGGTCGAACATTAATTATGGAGAGAACACACAATGCATGTCCATCTTATGTGAACGATGTCTTAAGTGGTATTTTGGATGAAGCTAGTAGAGAAGTAAGCAATTTCCAAAATACTGGTGCAATTGCTACGTTCAAATTTGCCAATGATCAACCATTTTCCGGTGGTTCTGATCATATGGTTTTAGGACATCCAGATGTAGGTATTGGCACTCCAATGTTTATTCAGTGGCCTGATAGATATTATCATACAGGAGAAGATACAATTGAGAAAGTATCGTCGGAGATGGTTCATTTAGTTGGTTCGCTTACAGCAACATATTGTTATTTTTTAGCTAATGTTGAACTTCCTGAAATATTACGAGTTATTAGAGAAGTTGCAACTAAAGGCAAAGAAAGAATAACTAAATTCAGTAGAAAAATAATCGATGAGTTATTTACTAATATTGAAGAGAAGAAAGAGAAAGAACAATTAGTCGCTACTACCCTAGAAAGTGTTGATACTAAATTTGATTTTAGAAAGAATATCGAACTACATGCGCTTGACACAGTTAAAGTGTTATTGTCTGACAAGAAAGAGATTACAAAAGCAGAAGAACTAATTGATGAAATGAAGAAAGCAATTGTAACACATGTTGAAAATGAAAACACTCAAACGAAGAGTACGATAAAAACACTCTCAGAATCAATGAAGATAAAACCAGGACAACTACCAAAGAAAGAAAAAGATAAACATGAATTACGAGCTGAAAAAACTATTGCTAAAAAGACCATTACAGGACCTCTTTCAAGTTTGAATTTAGGAGATCTCACATACAAAGATATGGTCAAAATGAATAAAATATCTGAAGAGTATAAAGGGATGCGTCCAGTTATTTCATCAGCACTATTTTGGATCGATGGAAAACGAACAATAGCAGAAGTTGCTAAGCTAGTAGAAAATGACTTAGGAAAAACAAGCATTCCGTACATTTTGAAAATGCTAGAATTCTATAAAGAACATGGAATAGTTGAATTTGTAGAGAAAAAATAGAAAGTTGGTAGACTTTAGAATTACTATCCACCACCGCCAGAACCTTGATCGCCTTGAACCACCCCCCCTGGGGAGATAGTGTGTTTTACTCCTACTCCTACAAGGAGAGAGAGGATCAACAGTGCTAGAGATACTATTTTTGCGTTCATTTTTTTCATTGTTCATACTCCTAGACATTAACAGTTAACCAAGAATTAGATTGTAAACTTATAAAACAAAAAAATAAAGTACTTTCGCAGAGAAAAAAGAAGTTCGAATCAAAATTGCTTATTTTTCCGAAGATTACTTTCAGTATTCCTCTTTTTATAGATTGGTCAAGCATACCCTTAACAGTAAACTGTTGATGTGAATACTATATTGATATAATTAAGCAACATCAAGTACCGAACGGACTTTAGAAAAAAAAAACAAAAATAAAAAAAAAGAAAAGGAAGCAGAAACTAAGATTTAGGCAAGAGACGCACACCGCAGTTTTCGCAGAAAAAGTCATCTTCCTCAATTTCTTGTCCACATTCAGGGCATAAATTAGAGGCAGAACTTTCTATTAGGACTTCTATTTTAGAATCGGGAGGAGGTGCAAATCTTGTACCTTTTTGAGCTTCAACTTTCTTGGTGATGCCATCCAATCTGACGTTTTTCTCTTTGGAATCTTTGTAAATCATTTCAGCCCAAAATATCGGGTAAAAGATTATTTTCTTATCAGTAACTATTAACTTCTCAAAAATGACTCTTTTAGCAATATCAGGTCTTGTCGCATACTCTTCAATGATATCAGTAGTGAATTTTTCGATGTCAATATATTCCTTGGGCACCATTTTAACATTGACTTCTAAGAACTGATCATTAACATCTAAAAAGTCTGCATCTGGAAGAGAATCAGGATTTATGGAACTGTCTTTATAGTTTATTGTTTCCATGATGTCTTTTTTGATATGAATGTGTTCTATACCTTTTATTTGGATTTCAGGTTCTGGTTTTGCTTCTTTTTTACCTCTACCTGAAAACAGTCCATCAAAGAAGCTTCTTTTCTTCTTACCCTTTATCTCGACTTCTGTTTCATCGTCATCCTTTTTAGGGACGATTATTTCTTCGCCCAGAATAAACACTGATACAGTATCATCAATTAAATCAATATCGTAGGTTCTTTCAGCTAAATAGCGAATTTCATATTGACCACCAATTATTAGGTATGGTTCATAGCTTTTCTTTACACTTTTGATTTGTACTTCATTTTCCTTTGGACGTTTAAAGAATCCTTTAAACACCTCGATTTTCTCTCTGTCAAAGATGGATTTTGCATCAGCTTCTGTCATATTCGATTTTGCTACCAAGAATTTAGTAGGGGTAATCTCATCAATTCTTTCAGCACTTGGATCGTCTATTCGATAATCATATTCTTCGCTCATGATATCTACCTCATTTATTAACAATTGTTCTTTACTTCAAACATGTTGAAAAAGATAACTGAATAATAGAGTTCAAAACACAGAAATAAGAACTACTTTTCTTTGAATTTGGAATCAAAATCTTTTAACCTACTTATGATATCTTCTCGAGTATGATTGGGAATTGGTCCAGAAGTAGCAATTTTATATGACGCTGCAGATGCAGCAACTAGTCCAGAATAATAGCAATCTTTTGTTCGAAGATATTCTAATAAGAATGTAATTATGAATGTGTCACCTGCACCAGTTTCATCAATAATATCTGTTGGAATTGCAGGAATATCATACCTGACATTTTCATGAATTATGATAGCTCCTTTGTCAGCTAACGTTATCACAAGTAATTTCAAATCTGTGTCAAGAGCTAATTGTATTGCTTCTTCTAAGTCTGATGTTGAAGTTATGCTCTTCAGTTCAGTATCATCAACTTTAAGGACATCCAATAAAGGTAAATATTCATCAAAATTAACCCACGGTTCATGAACTATTTTCTTATTTTTCTTTTCTGCTTTTCTCGTAAACCCTTGCCCTTCTAATGAGACAAAATCAAACGATTTGCGAACTTTGGGAATCATGTCAAGATCTATTTCATTAAATACTGGACCAAGATGTATACATGGCGCTTGCAAATATACACTTGGTATATCATCAAAAGTGATTTTTTCTGAAACTGAAAGTAATTTTTGAGTTCTTTTACCTTGAGAATTATACTTGTTCTCAAAAACCATAGAATTTTGACCTGAAATTTTAAAACCATTCAAGTCCGCTTCTAAGGAGTTTAGCACTTTGAGATTTTTGACAGGAAAATCAGTGCCAACTTTGGAAACTATACCTATTGTCTCTCCTAACGCTTTTGCCGCAAAAGCAGCATATACAGGAACACCTCCGATAAAATGCTTCTCATCTTTTCTAGGAGCTAGTATAATATCTTGTGTGATACTACCAGCGACAATAAGGTTAATCATTTTCTAGCTATGAATTGTGTTAATATTCAAAAATGATTCGAAGAGTGAATCGAATTTTGTAAACATCAGTAAGCATTATTAATACAATAGTATTTATGTTCGGTTTAGAAAAGGAATCAAAGATGAGTAAAGATGTTTTTGCCTAAACGCTTGTTTGAGCAAGAAAAGGAACCAGAAGTTCCCACGCTTCCAACAATAGATAATTTAGAAGCTAATGCAGCACAATATGAATTAAACAATCTATTAAAAAGAGAGGATATAAGCACCAATGCTGTACCTTCTAATGAAGAAAAGGTATTAACAGTATTTACTCACGGATACGGGTCCTCTAAATGGGTGTGGATAGACCCCTATTTTGGTAGCATGGGATGGTTACGTGATCATAGAAATGACCCTCTACTTAGATCCTATGGTTGGCATTCTAAACCACCTCCCAGCCATATGCATGCACCTTTCTTAATTAGTGTTTCACCTTTAGTCTTTCCAGAAGGTATCTTTAATACCTTAATGAGAAATGATCAAGAAGTTCTTGCCTATTCACAAAAAGATCCTTTTGGTGATATTGATATTTCAGCAAAAGAATTAGAGATTTTACTTAATGGTATCAAGAAAGTATACGGAGAAAGAAAACTCATACTGGTAGGGCACTCAAGAGGTGGGATTTGCATAAGACGATATCTTGATTTGAACACTAATCCGGATATTGAGAAGGTTATAACTTTATCAACACCCCATTTAGGTACAAGTTTTATGAATTTTAGAGTAATTAAGCAACCAATTATTAAAATTCTAAATGATACGAACTTTAAGCGATTTTGGGATATAACTGGAACGAGAAAAGCGCATGATATCAATCATGAACAATTAGCTACTAAAAGCAAGTATCTGTTTGAGTTGAAAGATAGAGAGAAGTCTCCAGAAATTGAATATATTGTCGCTGGTGGAACTTGTCCAACTTTTGCTAATTTCTATACTTGGAGCATGGTTAAAAGAAAAGTCTCAAAAGAAATTGTGAATCGCATTTTTCATAGAGAATCTAAAATCGTGAAAAAGAAGAAAGTTACTAAAGTTAAAAAAGAAGAAACAAAAAATTACCAATGGGTTGCTTATCCAAAGAAGTTTTTATCGCTTTTTGAGAAAAGGGTTATACCAGAGCTCAATAATGGCGATGGTGTTGTATCACTTAGAAGTGCTTTACTAAGCACTGCAATCAGGAAATACAAATTCAATAAGAACCATGAAGAAATAGCCATCTGTGGACAAACAAAGAAACTATTATTAAAAGAAATAAAACTAACACAAAAAGAAACTTGAACATACATATTTGTTATCAAGTATTTTATTTGATTATCCTGTTAAATCTAATTTCCTCCCACAATTAGGGCATCGTGTGTCGGTTGGATAAACTGTATGACTACAACGTTTACAACGAGATATTCTTTGACTTGGTCCTCTTGCAGGGGAAGCAGATGATACTGGAGCTAGAGGTTTACTGCAATTTGGGCAAACAGTTTGATGGGGATAGACTATAGCATTACATTTTGAACAACGAGCAGTTCCAGGAGGAGCTTGTCCAACTTCTTTGACTGCATCTTTCTTTTGACGAGTCGGAGGTGAAAGAATTCTATCACAATTATTACAACGAGTTTCATAATCGTAGACAATTGCTCCACATTTGGCACATTTGGAAAACTTACTATCCAGCTTTTCTTGAGGACTAGGACGAGTTTGAGGAGGTTGTGGTGTATGAGGTTGACTTGGAGAATATGGTTGAGGTGAGGGACTGTATGGTGCAGGATATGGACTATCAGCTGTTTGATAGGATCTTCCACATCCAGGACATTGTTTTTCATCTGATCGTAAAACAGTTCCACATCGTTCACAAACAATTTTTGTTCCAGGTTGCTGGGGACCTCTATAATCATAGGGAGGATAACCAGCAGGATAAGCGGGTGATTGGTTTTGATCAGGGGGAGGAGGTGTATAAGCAACATCAATACCAAATTGACTTGCTTGAGAACTAGATTCAATTTCAAAGTCAATTGGCGCAGGTTCACTTGCAGTGGTTTGATTTGTGGGGGTATCCGCGAGTTTCGGAATTACATTACCACATTCCGTGCACATTTCAGCATCATCACGGTTTGCAGTTCCGCAACTGGGACAGAAGACTGTCGTTTTAATTACCTCATTATTATTTTTAGTAGTTGATTTATTTAACTTTAGAGTAAATAAATCTTAGGAAATTGTCAAGATAAAAGATTATTATACATTTTATTATTTTAACGTATATAATGTGGTAATTTAACTTCTTTGAAGAGAAAAAGTTCTTTTTAATAATTAAGGGAAAACATTAAAAACTCAAAAGGGTAAGTTCACCAAATTTCCGACGATATGAATGCTTGAGAAATATGTTTCTCAACTTTCTCAATAAATTACTACCAATTAGAAGCTGATACAACTATGCGTAAAAATGAATATGATATAGTTATAGTTGGATCTGGTTGTGCAGGTCCAGCAGCTGCGAAAAAAGCAGCGGAACTGGGACTGAAAGTGTTACTTCTCGAAAAATCACAAAAACCAGGTGAAAAGAATGTTTCTGGAACTTGTCTTAATATGGCTGCTTTAGTGGACCCTGATTTACAATATTTAATGAAGGGACCCATTGAACGAGAAATCTATGAAATGCATTCCTATATGATTACTCCTGAACGAACAACAATGTTTCGTGAAACACCTAACGAAGGAATTATTTTACTCTCTGTAAGAAGAGATGTTTTTGATGCATGGCATACGGATATAGCGAAAAAAGCAGGAGCAGAAGTAAAACTATCAACTACAGTGACAGATATTATTGAAGAGAATGGCGGAATCAAAGGAGTAGTAACCGATTCAGGAGACAAATACTACGGAAAAGTGGTTATTGATGCAGCAGGAGTAAACTCAATAGTAGGACGAAAAGCAGGTCTGATTCCTAAGAGAAAAGGACAGAATATGATCCTCTATACAATTCTGAATGTTCATCTAGGAGAAAAACTAGTAAATGAGAGATTCGGTAATTCAATTTACTATTTCTTAGCACCGAACGCAATGCATAAAACATGGGCGTGGGCGTTCCCGAAGAGAGAGGTAGTGACCTTCGGAACAGGAGGATACATGGACGATGAATTGTTCAAGGACGGAATAAGCTCAGTCAACGATTACATGCAAAACCTGATAGATTTGCCAGTCATCAAAGAAAAAATCGAGGGTGGGAAAATCGCTTCGTGGGGGTTGCACTTGGAATTCGACGAAGCACTCAAGCGAAGAACGAAGGATGGACTCATACTCACTGGGGAAGCTGGAGGATTCGTTATACCCTTCTTAGGTGAAGGAATGCCAGAGGTGTTTTTCACAGGAATCTATGCAGCTGAGTCAGCAAAGAAAGCGATAGATGCGAATGATTTATCAGCTGAGAAACTTGAGGAACACTTCATGGAGAGATACCAAGAAAACGTTTTTCTACAAGGATTCCGATACGTAGCAGACTTGAACAAGAAATCTATACTCACCAAAACAGATGAGGAAATAGCTGAGATAATGCAGAACGTCTGTATTGGCGGGGGATTCATAAGCAATGCTATTCACACTCTTTGGATGAAGGGGGCAGAAGAAGATAATATGGATTTCGTACAAGAAGCGAAGGACTTCTACGAGTTTATCCAACCCTACAGGCAAGTAGGATCAGAGTCGATTGAAACCTATAAAAAAATGAGGGAACAAAAATGAAGGTAAAAATGGTAGTGGGTTATTACTCGGGTTGACACTGGAGAGTTTCTTAGAGTAGACGAGAAGAAGTGTACTGGATGCGGAGACTGTGCGAAGTTTTGCACAAGAAACGTTTGGGTTAAGAAGGATGAAATTTATTATCCTAAGAATTTGAAGGATTGTGTTGAGTGTTTTGCTTGCTGGAACATCTGCGACTATGATGCTGTGATAGCAGAAGAACCCAAAGGGGGAACTGGTGTTCGATTCGAGTATGGATGAAAGGAGATGAAAAAATGGCAACAGACGAGGAAATCGTATCAGAAATGAATAAGTTACGAGAAAAAATGACCAGCGAGAAATTCGCAAAGCACTTCAAAACATGGAACAAGACTATGCAATATTTCTTCAGCGACACGGGTGAGTACTGGTACATTACCTTGAAGAACGGGCAACCAGAAGAGCAAGTCAAAGGAAAAGTAGAGAAACCAGAGATAAGTT